>CALEOJ010000040.1 GCA_937910425.1 uncultured candidate division WPS-2 bacterium | reverse complement strand
ATCCGTGCGCCTCGTGGAAGAGCCGCCGGGGCCGCCCGTGCGCGCGACGGTGCTCGGCATCGTTTCCGGGCCCGATCCCGCCGTACGGGCAGCGGTGGCGCGCCGCGTTTTCGCGATGGTTGCGGCGGAGCCCGGGGTCGTCGACGCGGATACGACCGTGAAGCGGCAACCGCTCCGCGCGCACGTCGTCTTCGATCTGCGCAAGGCCGCGCTCAGCGGCGTCACCGCACAGAACGCGGCGCGCGAGGTCGCGGCCGCGTTCGGCGGCATCGACGCCGGCACGGTTCGCTTGCCGGGGGCGCGCGATCCCGTGCCGATCTTTCTGCGGTACGGCGACGAACGCCGCCGCAATCTCGGCACGCTCGATCAAATGGCGATCCCGAGTGCGACGGCGCTTTCCGTTCCCTTGCGCAGTTTCGCGCGCGTCGCGATCGACCAAACGCCCGCGACGGCGAGCCGGGAGGACGGCGAGAACGTCGACTACGTTTCGGGCGAAATGGCGGGCCGCAGCTCGACCTATGCCGTGATCGACTTGATCCTTGCCGGCATGCGGCAGGGCGGGATCCCGGCCGGGTACGGCGTGCGGTGGGACGGTGAGTGGCAACTCACGCTCGACGTGTTCCGGGACCTCGGTGCGGCGATGGGTGTCGCGATCTTGCTGATCTATCTCCTGCTGGTCGCACGCTTCCGCTCGCTGCGCGTTCCGCTCGTCATCCTGAGCGCGGTGCCGCTCGGCATGATCGGTGTTCTCCCCGGCTTCGCCCTTCTCGCGCCCTTCGGCATCTACTTCAGCGCGACCGCGATGATCGGCGTGATCGCGCTCTCGGGAATCGTCGTACGCAACTCGATCGTCCTCGTGGAGTTCATCGAGGAACGGCTCGCGCATGGCTCCACGCTGCGCGAAGCGCTGATCGATGCCGGCACCGTCCGTGCACGTCCCATCGCGCTCACGGCCGCAGCCGGAATGCTGTCCGCCGTCGTGATCGCCTTCGATCCGGTGTGGAGCGGATTGGCCTGGGCACTCGTGTTCGGGATGGGAACGAGCGCGGCGCTCTCGCTCTTCGTCGTCCCGATTCTCTTCGCAATGGCCGCGCCGCAGAACCCCACGCCCGCCACGTACGTTCCGGTGCCGGCCGGCGAGCTCACAACGCACAAGGAGTACCAACCCGCATGAACACAATGCAACTCAGCTACGGCAAGACCCGCGAGGTCGACCTCGATTTCGACGAGGCCGTCGCGCGCGCGAAAAAACTGTTGGCACAGCAGGGCTTCGGGGTCCTGTCCGAGATCGACGTGGCCGCGACACTGCGCGCCAAACTCGGCGCCGACATCGGCCAATACGTCATTTTGGGCGCCTGTAAGCCGGACGCCGCGAAGCACGCGCTCGACGCCGACCCGGATGTGGGGCTGCTTCTCCCGTGCAACGTCATCGTCCGCCGTTCCGCGGGACGCACGACGGTCGGCGTCGTCGATGCGGGCGCGATGCTCCGGCTGACCGGCAACGTCGAACTCGCGTCGACCGCGGCAGACGTCGACGCGCGGCTCATCGCCGTCTTGGACGGCATCGCAGGACCCACACCATGACCTTCCCACGTTTCATGGCCAGCCCTACGGGCCGTGGCTTGCGCGCGAGTCTCGGCGTTGCGCTCATCGTGTACGGCGTGCTCGATCGCACGCCGCTCGCTTGGAGCCTGGCCGCCTTCGGCCTCGTGCCGCTCGCCTCGGGCGTTTTCGATTGGTGTCCGTTCTCGCCGCTCTTCGGTGCGCCGTTCTTCGGTCGCGACGTACGGCGGTGATGCACGAGCACTGGGACGGCGCATTTACCACCAAACCGGACCGGTTCGGTTCGGAACCAAGCGTCTCGGCGAAGGTAGCGGCGGAAGCGTTCGCGCGCCTTCCCGTCCCGCACCCGGACGTTCTCGATCTCGGTTCCGGCACTGGTCGCGATGCGTTGTTCTTCGCTCGGCGCGGCATGCAGGTCGTCGCATTGGACTTCTCAGGGGTCGCGCTAGACAGCTTGAAACGCGCTGCTCGATCGGCGGGGTTATCGCGGGCCATTCAAACCCTGCGGCACGACGTTCGTGAGCCGCTTCCTTTTCCAGATTCGACCTTCGATGCATGTTATGCTCACATGCTCTATTGCATGGATTTCGCGCTCGACGAGCTCGCGGCGGAAATTTTCAGTAGGTTTGAGACCACGTAGTTTTTCAGTTTAGTGAACTTAGGCGGCGTCGTCGATGATTTCCGCGGCGAGCGGAAGCAGAAGCTCGACGCCGACGTAGGTACCACGCGTCGGCGCGAGCGGCGCGTTCGAAAACGCAGCCGGCAAGCCGCCGTGCCCGACCGACGCGGCCGTCGGCACGATCGCGTAGAGCGCGAGCAGGACGAGCGCGATGCGCGCCGCCGCGCTGCGCACCGTAATCGCTCCCGCGACGGCCGCGAACGCCGCCGCGGCTCCGACGACCACCGCCGCCGAATCGGCGGACTAACGTCCCGCGAATGCCGGCGCCGGGCGCGTCAACGCCTCCGGCGAGGAACGTACCCGCGGCGAACGCGGCCGTCAGCCACATCCAGCCGAGGGCGGCGGCGACGAGCGGGCGCGACCACAGCACGACGATGCCGAGCAGCGCGAGGATCAGCGCGCCGGCGAGTCCGGCGAGCACCGTGAGCGGACTGCGCGCGCTGCCGGCCAGCGCGACGCACACCGCTGCAGCCGAAAGCACGGCGAGAAGACGGGGAAGCCCAAGCATGGTGACCTCCCTCGGCGACTTCGTTCGCCGCGCTGAGCTCGGTCGCCCCGCGCCGCAACGCGCGATAGGTCCGGAGGGGGATGACGCTCGAATGCCCCGCCGTACGAGGCGAAAGTCGTCGGCGAAACGCGATCGAGCCGGAGGGCCAATGCGAACGTTACGTGTCGTTGCTTCCTTGGTCGCGCTGATCTTCGTATTCGCGCTGGCCGGCTGCGCCAAGTCGAACCAGTCGAGCGAGCCGGGGCCGTCCGAGACGCCGTCAGTGACCGTCGCGGCATCGCCGGCAGCGAGCGGGTTGGCCGCACCGTCGGAGGTACCGTCCGCAACGTCGTCGGAGGCGCCGGCGGCCGCGGCATCGCCCGGTGAAAGCGCGTCGCCGTCGGAAAGCGCGTCGCCGCCGGTCACGCCGTCGCCGGAGCCCACGATCCCGACGCCGCCTCCCGGGCTGGCGCCGGGCTGGCAGAAGCAGTACGAGCGCGCGGAACGCGGCCGTGAAGCCGAGCTCGTCGTGCGCACCGGCTCGATCGACAACCTCGGATTCGGATGGCCGCCGCATTTCACGCCGTTCTCCGGCGAGTCGACGCCGGCGCACTCGTGGATCTGCAGCTCGCGGCCCGGTGCGGCGCCCGGCACGGACCGCAACGAGCTCGGCACGGGTGTTCCCACGAAGGACGGCGTGGCCGTCGCTCCGTTGGAAGGCTACGCAGGCTGCGGCCGCCGCCCCGACAGCCTCCCGCAAGCGATTCCCTTGAACGTCGGGACGTTGCCGAAGACGATCCATCGGGTCTTCTTCCAGATCTTCGTCGACGACTTTCAACCCGTGCCCATGCACTCGCACTTTCA
Source organism: uncultured candidate division WPS-2 bacterium (assembly GCA_937910425.1). Lineage (GTDB taxonomy): Bacteria > Vulcanimicrobiota > Vulcanimicrobiia > Vulcanimicrobiales > Vulcanimicrobiaceae > Vulcanimicrobium. The sequence goes on along the minus strand of CALEOJ010000040.1, from coordinate 7,929 downwards.
AGTAACGCTCAACGGCACGCGCATTCCGAACTTCGAGGACACGATCAATCAGCTCGATCAGACCGGCCCCATCGGGAAGCTCATCACGGTCGAGCTGCTGCGGGAGTACTGGCCGATTCTGCACGCCGGCACCGTCGATCTCTTGATCGACGACCCGACCACGGGACGAGCCGACGGCTACGCCGTCGACTTCGCGCGCATCCTCGTCAATCCGGGTCCGTGGCGTTACGCTGTCACCGTCTCGTGCAACGTCGCGGACGCGGCGACGCGGAAACCGATCGCGAAAGCGAACGTGTCCGCGGCCGGAGTCACCGCAACGACGGGCGCCAACGGCACCTGCTCGTTACGCGGCGTGCCAGCCGGGTTGGTGTCGGTGAGCGCCGGTGCGATCGGTTACGACGGTGCCGTGCAGCTGCTCGACCTTCCGGCCGGGAAACACGGCACCGCGAACTTTCAGCTCAAGCGGCACAAAGAAAGTGTCGCCGACCTCAAGCGCCAGATCCAGCAAAGCGGAACCGTCGCGATCTACGGCATTCACTTCGACACCGCATCGGCGAAGCTGCGTCCCGACAGCCTGCCGTCGCTGAACCAGATCCTGCAACTCGTGAAGAGCAGCCCGGGATCGCGGTGGACGATCGCGGGCCACACGGACGATCAAGGCGGCGCGGACTACAACTTGAAGCTGTCGCTCGCGCGCGCGCATTCCGTCGTGACGTGGCTGACGCAACACGGCGTCTCCGGCGACGTCTTGACGGCGAAAGGTTACGGCCTGACACGCCCGCTCGCTGACAACGCCACGGAAAGCGGTCGCGCGCTGAACCGCCGGGTGGAAGTGTCGCTGGTGAAGCGCTAAGGAAAAACCGCGCCGTAGCGCGGTTCTCAATCTAGCCCCAACGGGATTCGAACCCGTCCAAGTGGGTCCCGGCAGGTCCCTGGGAGTACCGGAGAATCCCGTAACGGCGCGGTTTCACGTCCTTTTCCTGCCGTTGGGTAACGGGCAATCCCGTCCGATTTCGTCGCGTCTGTTAGACGGTTGTTAGAAGGGGCGCACCCGGGGCCACGCGCCTGCGGCAAGATTGAGACCGCGCTGAACGTCGGCACTGACCGGCGCATAGAGCGGAGCAGCGCGTTGGTGCAAATCTAGCAGGGTGCTGAAATGGCGCCTCGATAGAGCGCCATTTCAGCCTTTCCGCCATGCCGAGCGGTGAAGACTTGATCGGTGCGATGGTCCCCACGTGCTTCGACGCTCTCACCGCCCCTCACGCTGCCGATCCTATGAGATTTCGTATCCTGGTCAGGTTGAAAGCCGCAGCGGCAAACGTGAAGATCCAGTCGACCCGATCGCGTCCGCGATGTCGGGTCTTACGGAGAGCCCAACGGTTTTGATCCAGCCGAATATCTCTTCTACCCGCTTGCGCTTTCGTTGACTTAGGAGGTATCCGGGATGCCGCGTCGTGCGGCCGTCGATTCGAAAAAGGCTCGCGCGATAGCGCCTTTCATTAGTCGCTCACGATTCTTCGTGAACGTCGTTGCGTGCCAAACCGGGTCGTCCGTGTTGAGGCCGACGAACCACCGGAAGAGCATGTTGTAGTGCAGCTGCTCGACCAGCATCCGCTCGCTGCGAACACTGTAGAGCAGTTGCAGCAGCAGCGCTCGCAGCAGATACTCCGGCGGAATCGACGCGCGCCCGTTCTTCGCGTAGAGCCGGCTAAAGCGAGGCGACAGATCGTGCAAGACCGGATCGATCAATGCCCGCATCGATCTCAGCGGATGGTCTTTCGGAATGCGATTCATCTGCGACATAGCTCCACATCCCGCGTTGTGATTTCTCTCGCGCTCGCACGTTCTTAGTATAGCAAAAGCTTCTCTACTTAGGAAGGCGAGCGCACCTATTTCAGCACCCTGCTAAAGGATGGATGGCCGGCCAGTATCACGAAGGCAGCAGTCTGTACTTCGCTGAGTTAGGTATGCTAGATGCTGCTGCGACCGTCTGCTCGGAACGTTTTGTGGTCCGCGATTCTTTCCGGCGCCATGTTCGCGGCAGCCGGCTGCAGTGGTTCGGGTGGCTCGGCAAATAGCGTCCCGGGGCCCGGCCCGACGGCGACGCCATCGCCGACAGCCTCGCCCTCGCCGACGCCATCGCCGACTGGAAGCCAATCCCCTGGGCCGCCGACTCCCACGGCGACCCCGACGCCGACGCCTGGGCCGAGGAGCCAGAGCGGGACGCTCAACATCATGCAGGGGACTCAAACGGTGTCGGGCCTCGGCTACACGTTTAGCATTGTGTTCCCGGCGATGACGCCGACGGGTGGGACGACTGCAAGCTATACGCTCTCCCTAGATGCTCCGTCGCAGGGTGTCCCGTCGCCCGCATCGAGCTGCTCCCCGAACGGGCTGGGAACCCCGCTCATTTACTTGGTGTTCACCCCGGCTTTGACGGTCACGCTGAGCCAAGGGCCGCCGGAGTCCTTCACGCTGCCGTCGTCGGTGTCGACGAGCGGTAAGACGTTCTACACCGCGTTCGACGATCTCACGTCTCCCAACCACGAGTGCCTTTCGGGCGGCGCGACGGTCAACGGGCAGACCGTTTCGTTCCCGGGCGGCATGGGCGGCACGACACTCACGGCGGGCCACACATACGAACTCGTGTTTCTCTACTACTGAGATCGCCCGCCCGCGGGGGACCGATTCGCTTTCGATGCCGTAGTTGCAATCGCCGCGGGAGCATCCGCTGAGGCGTTCCAACCGCGACGACAATCGCCTCGCGATCCGGGGCGCCATCCTGGATAGGGGCGGCATGCGACCCGCGCTAGCGGTCGCCACACCCCGTGTCGCCGTCCCGTCTACTCCGAGGACACGACGGTCGCCTGGAGCTGGCAGGGCGAGCCATCCTCGTTCGTGCCCTTGCACGGCAGCGTCAACGGCGGCGAATTCTGTCCGCCCGCCATCCGGGACACATGGCTGATCCATTCTAAGGTCTCAGTATTGCAGACGGGCGTTGTTGATTGGAAGTCAACCCAGGTTGGGCGGAGACCAGACCCTTTCTCCTTTTGAATTGAGCGTGAAGGTCGGGTGCTTCGCGCAACTGGTAAGTAGCGCTGCAATCAATGCCAAGCAAACGGTAAACTTCATGTCGTCACCCTTTTCAGATTCAGCGCCTTCCGTACGGTGAATCGGATCGCGCGAGGAAGACGGCGTCGCAGGTCTGCGGCTGGCTCGCATCGGGGACGGGTGGGGCGTCCTGCTTTATGCGCTCAGGGGTTCAATTCTCGGGCGCCGCCAGGGGTTCAAATCTCGGCCGCCGTTTCCACTAGACTACTTCGATGACGCGCCGCAGCGTCGGCCTTCGACAAACTCGTTGCTTAGCGTCCTGTGAGAGGTTTGTGAGAGCAACGGCTCTCGCAGGCCCCAAACAAGCGAAAAACCCCCGTAAAATGAGAGTTCTTCGATGTAGCCCCAACGGGATTCGAACCTGAGGCTAGCCTTCCCGGCTAGTCCCAGGTCATCCCGTTTTGTCTTACCGTTACTGGCTTTTCCGCGTACGGCCGTCCCGAGCCGTCCCGTCAAAAACCGTCCGATTCCGACACGTTTGTGATACGAATGTGATACACGCGGCGCGCGACCGAGGAGCCCGTTTAGGGTTCTACGGCTTCGCGCCCGGAGTGCCACTGCCTTGGGCGCCGCCGCCCGGGGGAGCCTTAGACCCTCCAGCGGCTCTAAGCGCCTGCTTATCTGCGGCTACCTGTAACACAGCATTTACGCGCTGTTCGCGGCTGTGTCGCGCGACGTAGGTCTCGTCCAGTAGCAGTTCTATTAGTCCAAGAAGCGCTTCGGCCTCACCGGGTTCCACAGGTACGATTACGCTGATGTCCTTGCTCATGTGTGCACCGATGTTACCAACGTCGCGCACCGCATGCGTCGCCTTCACGAGGCCCGCATCCATTTTCCCAGTCGCTGCTACCTCAGTGATTTCGTCGTAGAGTGTCCCCGGCTTCGCACCGTAAAAATCGCGCATGATTCCTTGCAGGGCGCGGCGGGCAAGCGTTGCTGACGCCTTCGGGCTGTCCTTCAAAATAAGATGCGCTTCTTCGTAGTCTTCACGGACAGGGACGGGAACATACTCGGGATACTGTCGGGCGCGGGATCGCGGCATGAGCCTCCAGGAGCGTTGCGACGCTTTCGTTTCCGGGTCAATCTCCCAACCGCCGCTCCGATTGCGAGCTGCACGCCATTGGCTCATCGCGACCGTGGTTTTTCTGCAGTCAGGGCTGGGGCAAACGACTGTCGCTAGAACGTATAGGATGGTCCCCGTATCTTTACCGGTAGGAGCGGGTTTAATTAGTTCCTCTTCGTAGTCGTTTTGTTGGATCGTCGTCGGTCTGTTGCAATAAGGACATTCAAAATGAAAGGGCGGCGTCATGCTATCAAGCCTGCCTTATCTTTGATATGCTGGTGCAGTGATCTTCGTCGTCGTAGCGGACCACGGACTGCCGGGATTCACGTGTTCCGTTTGGGCGCGCTGCCCGAAAACGTCGGTATACGAGACAACTAGGCCGAACGTTAGAAAGCGCGGCATGATTTCGCGTGAGTCGTGCTCGATGTCGAAAAACAGTGTCCACTCGGCGCGAAAACCCGACGCGATCGGTTGCAGCAAATAGTCGAACGAGTGATACTTGGTCGACCACTTTGCGGTTACATTGATGGCGGGACCGAGCCCCGCGTTCTGAAGCGTGCCGCGATACACCAGCTGACCCTTTGGGCTCTTGTCGGCACGGTCCGCCGGGGCAACGTAGGACGTCTCGCCGACGTATGTGACAATCGGCATAAGCGTTTCACGATGATGTTTCTCGGCGACCTCGCGGTCCGTTACGGATGCCGCTACCAAACCGGCGGTCTCAGTAGAAACAACTTTCGTTTCAGTCGCGACGCGATTAGTCTCGCTCGCTACATGCTTTGTCTCACCAAATAGGCGCGCAGTGTACGCTGCTAGTGCGACGGTTGCGGCGAGCAGCAGCACCTCTGCACCAAGCCGAAGCCATTCCCGTCCAAAGCGGTAGATGTTCGAGTCCCGCATTCCCCATGGCCCGATACATTCGCCGCCGACTTCCCCCAGCCCTCAAAAAGGTACTATTTACGATGCCGAACCTCAAACCGAGCGCGTTGACGCTCGCAACCGATCCCGAACCCGTCCTCGCCGATATGATCGCGAGGGTCGACGCGTTACAGGACTACATGCTCGTCCCCATCGCGCTCGCCGTGGCCGACCTCACTCTACGAGCCGTGAAGGTCGTCCTCGCCCTGCACGAGCGCGGCGGGGCCGAGTATAGCCTCGGAGTGACAGCCGTAACCGTATGCTCCGAGGACTGGGCACACTTCGCATCCAGTATCGGATGCTCCGAGCGAACCGCAACCGAAGCAGTCCGAGACGCGAAACGCGCGAAACTCCTCGACGTGAAGTACCTCGACAACGGGGACCGGGTCTTCTACGTCGGTACCGGTCCGGACGAGACAACGCAATAGCCGTCCAAGACTCGCAGGAGCGGGACGCGATAACGCGCTTTCCCGTTGTGCAGTGATGGACTAACACGCTTCGGGAAGCCGGTACGAACACGGCTCACGCTCGACTGACGCGGGTACGCTACGAAAACCGGCACCGCCCCGTATCATGCGCGCATTTCTGGCGCTACGGCGACGCCTGATTGGTCAGGGCGCCCGTCGTCCGCGCTTTCGAACGGGCGCGCTGTCGTCCGGAACGATTTCGTACACGCAAGTTCCGGCATATGGTGTACGGTCGATGGCACCATATGCGTCGAGAAGGGCGCGCGTTCGCGAGATGCCGGGGGTCTCGTCTTTGACTTGCCGGAGAAGCGCGCTATAGCCGACGTAACGCCGAAGCGCTCCCTGCGCTTTCATGACGTCGGAATAAACGCGCATTTGGTCGATGTTCCCGTCGAGAAAAAACGGAACAACGAACACGGGCTGTTTTCGCTTCTGCGGCAAAGTTCAACTCCACGAGCGTTACGCCGCTCGGCGCAACACCCGCTGTACTTGGACTGCGGACCACGTCGCTCCCTTGCGGGTCGTGAAGCCGTCGCGGTTCAGTGCGTCGGCGATCCCGCGCAGGCTCGTCTCTTGCTTCCGCAGTGACCGGATGATCGGGAGAACGTCAGCGTACTCCGAGACGGCCTTCGTACGGTTCGCTTCCTGGCCGCGCGCACGGCCCTCCGCTGCGACCCTACGGGTGAGATTCGGCCGCAGTCCACGAGCCTTCCGCGCGGTCCCTCCGAGCAGAACCCCGCGCTGTTTCGCTGCCCCAGTGCTACGAAAACCGGCACGCACCCATGATCGCGCGCGCATTTCTGGCGGTGCTGACGCGGATCGGTCGACCCGGCCGTCCGGAATGCCCCAAACAACTCGTCTAAGGGGTCTAGGGACGCACGGAAGCCCGCTGCCAAGTGTTCTCGGTCGCGGCCTCCGGCTCAAACGCTCCTGGGGCTCAGAACGTCTGAGCGGCGTCGACCTCATCCTCGGGCAGGCGTCTCACCGTGCTCGCGTTTGCCAAGCGCGAGGGCAAGCACCATTCGCGATATGCGCCGCCGACGAGTTCATAGTCGCCGATCACGGTTTCGTCGAGGTCAATCGCCAGGACCACCTCGGACGACGCTGCGCCCTCGTTCTCGTCGAGCGGACTGTCAGAGAAAAACACGCCCTCAAGTTCGATGGTCGCAAAGCCGTAACTGCCCCGCGCGTCGCGAAAGCCGTCGCGAAGGATTGCGACGGCCGCACGGGCCGAGGTCGCGTGGTAGAGCGTCACGCAGTAGCGGCGAGGTGTCGGTACAAGGTCGCGCGGCCGATGTTGAACGAGCGCGCAACCTGCGTTGACGAACGGCCCTCCGCGAACGGTTGCCGATGCTGCAAAGCGGATATTTCAGGCTTCTGACATGAGCGAGTCGCGTCGGCAACGCGATTGCTTCGTGGAAGCCTTCGCAAAAACGGCTCCCAAAGCGGTGGCGTGTCTTGAGGACGCCTTCGATGATGCGATGGCGGTGATGTGCCTTCCCGAGAAATACCGCAAACGCTTGCGCTCAACAAATATGCAAGAACGCCTCAACGAAGAGATCCGCCGAAGAGAGCGTGTCATTCGCGTGTTTCCCAACGACGACTCAGCGGTGCGCTTGATCGGGGCGCTCCTTGCAGAGAAGGCCGAGGCCTGGCAGGAGCGCGTCTATCTCGACATGCAAGAGTTTCGCGAATGGCAGGCGATCCAAACCGAAGAGCAGCACACGCCGGCAACCTTGACGATCGCGAGCTAGACCATCAATTCAACCGAAAATCAATTTACAGCAAACTCGGGGCTTGACTCAATATCCTCATTCTTAAGGAGTTTGAATGAGTGCCTAGGGACACATATTTGAACTACGGGACACTTCACCGGTTGACCCGGGCCTCACGGAAGCGCTACCGGCCCTAGGAGTAGTTTTTTCACCATGGTCGCCCATGACTGCGCCCCCTTGCGCACCTTCGTCGTCGAACGCCAATCGCGGATCGCCAAAGCCACCGGACAACCGATGGCGTTCAGCCACGGCTGGCCACTCAGTGCGGAAAGCTGGGGGGCTCAGATGCTACCCAAGACCGTGCTGCCCGTGATTGCAATCGCGCTGTGCGTGCTATTTCTCCTCACCGTATCGGCGTGCGGCGGGTCGACCGTGCCGCTCGATCGATCAGCCAGCTTCACCGACAAACAGTGGCTCGGCAAGCAGTTGTTCTTCGACACCAATCTCTCAGAGCCGGCCGGTCAGGCCTGCGGCGCGTGCCACGCGTCGCAAGTCGGATGGACCGGACCCAGCGCGATGGTCAGCCAAGGCGGCGCAGTCTACGAGGGCGCCGTGACAGGCCGGTTCGGCAACAGCAAACCGCCGTCGAGCGCGT
>CALEOJ010000039.1 GCA_937910425.1 uncultured candidate division WPS-2 bacterium | reverse complement strand
GGCGCCGGCCAAGAGCAGGGGAATCAGACGTTTCACGCCTGCCGGATCACGCGCTAGGAGGGCGGCGGCTAGGTCCGGCCGAGCATGGTGTAGACTGAAGGTTCCATGTCCGAGGAGAGAACGTACGATTTCCGCGCCGTCGAGCGCTCCCGGCAGGCGCGCTGGGAGCGCGACGGCATCTACGTCGCACGCGACGACGATCCGCGGCCGAAGTACTACGTCCTCGAGATGCTCCCGTATCCGTCGGGCGATCTCCACGTCGGGCACGCGAAGAACTACACGCTGGGCGACGCGGTCGCGCGCATCCATCGCATGCGCGGCTTCAACGTCGTCCATCCGATGGGCTGGGACGCGTTCGGGCTGCCCGCGGAGAACGCGGCGATCCAGCGCGGGATCGAACCCGAGACATGGACGCTCGACAACATCCGCAACATGCAGCGCCAAGTGCGGCTGATCGGCACCAGCTACGACTGGACGCGCGAGCTCGCGACATGTCTGCCGGACTACTACCGCTGGAACCAGTGGTTCTTCGTCCGGCTGTTCGAGAAGGGGCTGGCGTACAAGCGCGAGGCGCCGGTGAACTGGTGTCCGGTCGACAAGACCGTCCTGGCGAACGAGCAAGTCGAGAGCGGCCGCTGCTGGCGCTGCGGCGCCGCCGTCGAGCGCCGCAACCTGGCGCAGTGGTTCTTCAAGATCACCGACTACGTCGAGCGGCTGCTGGCCGGACTCGATCGACTGGACGGCTGGCCCGACCGCATCCGCACGATGCAGCGCAACTGGATCGGCAAGAGCGAAGGCGTCACGTTCTCCTTCGACGTCGAGAACGTCGAGGCGCAGATCGAGGTCTTCACCACCCGCGTCGACACGATGTTCGGCGCGACGTTCGTCGCCGTCGCACCCGAGCACCCGGCGGTCGCGAAGATCCTCGAGAAGATGCCCAAGGCACGACATCGCGTCGAAGAGTTCGCCGCGTCGCTGAAAAGCAAGAGCGAGCTCGAGCGCACGCAGCTGATGGAGAAGACCGGCGTCCCGACCGGCGCCTATGCGGTGAACCCGCTCTCGCGTGAAAAGATCCCGATCTGGGTGACCAACTACGTGCTGGCCGAGTACGGCACCGGCGCGGTGATGGGCGTCCCCGCGCACGACGAGCGCGACTTCGAGTTCGCGCGCAAGCACGGGCTGCCGATCGCGCAGGTGATCACGACGCCGGACGGCTCGCTGCGCGCGCCGCTGACCGAGGCGTTCGTCGAGGACGGCAAACTGATCGCGTCGGGCGAGTACATCGGGATGAAGTCGGCGGGCGCCCGCCGCGCGATCGCGGCGCGCCTCGAGGCGATGGGACGCGGCAAGACCAGCGTGCATTACCGTATCCGCGACTGGCTGGTCTCGCGGCAGCGGTACTGGGGCACGCCGATCCCGATCGTGTACTGCCCGGCCGACGGTACCGTTCCGGTGCCCGAAGATCAGCTCCCCGTGCTGCTGCCGAAGGGCGTGCAGTTCACCGGACAAGGCTCGCCGCTCGCCAACGACGCCGCGTTCGTCAACACGACCTGCCCGACGTGCGGCGGCCCGGCGACGCGCGACCCCGATACGATGGACACCTTCGTCGACTCATCGTGGTACTACGTGCGGTACCTCGACCCTCACGACGCCGCGAAGCCCTTCGACAAGGAGATCGCGTCGAGGTGGATGCCGGTCGACCAATACATCGGCGGCGCGGAGCACGCGGTGCTGCACCTGCTGTACGCGCGATTCTTCTACATGTTCATGGTCGACCAGGGCTACGTCACCGGCGACGACGAGCCGTTCACGCGGCTGTTCAACCAGGGAATGCTGCTGTATCGCGGCGAGAAGATGTCGAAGTCGCGCGGAAACGTCGTCGGGATCGACGAGGCGGTCGAGAAGTACGGCGTCGACGCGACGCGGCTCTTCCTGCTCAAGGCCGCGCCGCCGGAAGACACGCTGGACTGGACCGATGAGGGGATCGTCGGCCGCGTCCGCTTCGTGCAGCGCGTATGGCGCGCCGCCGAACCGCTGGCGGTCGCCGCGCGCAGCGTTCCGCTCGACCGCCTGCCGGAGATGCGGGGAGATGCGCAGCGCGAGCTGGTACGCGCGCTGCACGTCGCGCTCGACTCCGGCAAGAGTGAGACCGAGACACACCGCTTCCACTACAATGTCACGACGGCGAAGCTCGACGAGCTGATCAACCAGCTGACGGCCGCGCTGCGCGCGCCGGACGCGGCCGACGACCCCGCGGTGCGCTACGTGGTGCACGCGCTGCCGATCGTGCTGGCGCCGTTCGCGCCGCACATCGCCGACGAGCTGTGGTCGCTGATGGGCTACGAGGGCAGCGTCCACCTCGAGCGCTGGATCGAGCCGGATCCGGCCGCGCTCGCGGTCGAGGAGATCACGCTGGTCGTGCAGGTGAACGGCAAGGTGCGCGCGCGGATCCAGGCCGCGCCGGGGATCGCCGAGGACGACGCGTTCGCGCTGGCGATGCGCGAGCCGACCGTCACCGCGCAGATCGACGGTAAGCAGGTCCGCAAGCGCATCTTCGTCCCCGACAAGCTGCTGAACATCGTGGCCGCCTAGGCACGGTTCGGCCGCGGAACAGCCTTGCCGCGTGTCGAACGGAGAGGGATCATGAGCGACCGTGCAACGTACGAGATCCGACCCGACGACGCGCTGGTGATCGTCGACGTGCAGCACGACTTTCTGCCCGGCGGAGCGCTCGGCGTCGCCGAGGGCGAGCGGATCTTCGATCCGATCGACGCGCTCGCGCCGCGGTTTCCGCGCGTCTACGCGACGCGCGACTGGCACCCCGAGAACCACTCCTCGTACCAGCAGTACGGCGGGCCCTGGCCGGTCCACTGCGTCGCCGGCTCGCACGGCGCCGCGTTCGACCCGCGGCTCACGCTCGACAACGTCGACGTGGTGATCGACAAAGGGACCGACCGCGACACCGACGGCTACAGCGGGTTCGCCGCGACCACGCTCGATCGCGATCTGCGCGAACACGAGGTGCGGCGCGTGTTCGTCTGCGGGCTGGCGACCGACTACTGCGTGAAGGCGACCGCGCTCGACGCCAAAGCCGCGGGCTTCGACGTCGTCGTGCTGGAGGATGCGTCGGCGGCGGTGAACGTCGAGCCGGGCGACGAAGAGCGTGCGCTGGGTGAGCTGCGCGCCGCGGGGATCGCGATCGCGAACAGCGCGGACGTTGCAGGCGGGGCGACTGCAGCCGTACGGCGCTAGCGTCGTCGCCGTCGAGCCGCACGGGCTCGACGCGATCGATGCGCGAGAGCGGCACGGCAAGCCCAGCGATCTGTTTCGGCTGTGGTTCGCAGCGAACGCGGAGACCGCGACCTTCGCCGTCGGGATCCTCACCACGGCGCTGTTCGGCACGTCGTTCGCGGGCGCGGCGCTGGGGATCGTCGCCGGCAACGCGCTAGCGTACGCGATCGTCGGGCTGCTCTCGCGCGGCGGTCCGCGCTACGGGCTGCCGCAGATGGTCGTCTCGCGGCGCGCGTTCGGCCGCGACGGCAACGTCGGGCCCGCGGTGCTGGCGTTCTTGGCAGGGGTCGGCTGGTTCGCGATCGACAGCGTGTTCGGCGCGCAGGCGCTCGCCGCGCTGGCGCACGTCGGCTACCCGCTGGCGCTCGCGGTGCTGCTCGTCGCCCAGATCGCGCTGGCGGTCTACGGCTACAACGCGATCCACGCGTTCGAGCGGTACGCCGGCGTCGTGCTCGCGCTCGGCTTCACCGCGATCGCGATCGGCACGCTGGCGCGCGCGCACCTCGGCGCGCCGTTCGACCCGCACGCCCCGATCGCCGGTGGCGGCGAGCTCGCCGGGGTCATCTTTTCGGCGGCGCTCGCGTTCTCGTACGCGGTCGGCTGGGGACCGGCGTCGTCGGACTACTCGCGCTATCTCGCGCGGGAGAGCTCGCCGCGCGCGGTCAGCTGGTGGGCGGCGCTGGGCGGCTTCATTCCCTCGACGCTGCTGGAGCTGCTGGGCGCTGCCGCGGTGACCGCGGTGCGCGGACCAGGGATCGCCGCCGCGACGCCGACCGACACGATCGTGCTGCTGTTCGGCGGCGGGCCGCTGGCGACGATCGGCCTGCTGACCGTGCTGATCGGCACGCTCAGCGCGAACTGCTTGAACCTCTACTCGGGCGCGCTCTCGGCGCTGGTCGCATGGGACGCGCGGCGCCGGCCCGCGTTCGCGCTCGCCGTGGGCGCCGCGTTCGCGCTGCTGACCGTCGTGCTGCTGCTCGCGGCGCGCGCGAACGATCCG
>CALEOJ010000038.1 GCA_937910425.1 uncultured candidate division WPS-2 bacterium | reverse complement strand
GGGATGAACTCCCCGCCGTTGTGGAACTACGACGGTAATGGCGATCGAGCGAATGCAGCCCAACGGTCAGGTGGCCGGCCGGGTCGTGGTGACCGGGGCGGCCGGCCTCATCGGCAGCGCGCTCGTGCGGCATCTCAACCTCGAGGGCGTCGACGACATCGTCGCGGTCGACCGGCTCGGGACGAGCGAGAAGTGGCGGCACCTCGTGCCGTTGCGTTTCGCCGACTACCTGGACGCCGAAGAGTTCTACGCGCGCATCGCGCGCGAGCCCGATGCGTTCGGCGAGATCGCGACCGTGTTCCATCTCGGCGCGTGCTCGTCGACGACCGAGCGCGACGCTTCGTACCTGATCGCGAACAACGTCCGCCGCTCGCAGGAGATCGCCGGCTGGTCGATCGCGCGCCGGGCCCGATTCGTCTACGCGTCGTCGGCCGCGACGTACGGGGCGCGCGAGAGCGACCTGCGCGAGGATCTCGATCCGCACTCGCTGCGGCCGTTGAACATGTACGGCTACTCGAAGCACCTCTTCGACGGGTGGATGCGGCGCGAGGGGATGCTGCAGAGCGCCGTTGCGCTCAAGTATTTCAACGTCTACGGTCCCAACGAAGACCACAAGGGAACGATGCGGAGCGTCGTCGCGAAAGCGTACGACCAGATCCGCGAGCGCGGCGCGATCGAGCTGTTCAAGAGCTACCGGCCCGGGATCGCCGACGGCGAGCAGACGCGCGACTTCCTGTACGTCAAGGACGCCGCCGCGATCACCGCCTTTCTGGCGCGCACGCGCAGCGCCGCCGGTATCTTCAACGTCGGTGCCGGGATCGACCGGACCTGGAACGATCTGGCGCACGCGGTCTTCACGGCGCTGGAGCTGCCGCCGCGGATCGAGTACGTCGAGATGCCCGACGTGCTGCGCGGAAAGTACCAGTACCGCACCGTCGCCACGATCGACCGGCTGCGCGCGGCCGGCTGGACGCAGCCGTTGAGCACGCTCGAGGACGCGGTGAGCGACTACGTGCGGAACTACCTCGTGACCGGGAGCGTGCTCGGGGGTGAGGCCGAGACGCCGGCATCGAGCCCACGTCCGACGTTCTCCGCGACGAGGTAGAGCGGACGGCCCTTGATCTCGTCGTAGACCCGCCCGACGTATTCGCCGAGAATCCCGATCGTGATGAGCTGCACGCCGCCCAGGAACAGGATCGCGAAGATCGTCGACGTGTAGCCCGGCAGGTTGTAGCCGGTGAAGATCCTCAGCCCGATTTCGAACAGCGCGACGAAGAATGCGACCGCGCTGACCACGAAACCGAACCAGGTCGCCAGGCGGAGCGGCAGCTCGCTGAACGCGGTGATCCCGTCGATCGCGAACTTCAGCATCTTCGAGACCGGGTACTTCGACGACCCCGAGAAGCGCTCGGCGCGGTCGTATTCGATCCCGGTTTGTTTGAAGCCGACCCAGGAGACGAGCCCGCGGATGAAGCGGTGCCGTTCGCGCGAGTCGCGCAGAGCCGCCGTGACGCGCCGGCTCATCAGCCGGAAATCCCCGGTGTCGACCGGGATCGAGACGTTCGTCAGCCGGCGGATGACGCGGTAGAACAGTGCCGCGGTGAAGAGCTTGAAGCGGCTCTCGCCGTGACGGCGCCGCCGCGTCGCGTAGACCACGTCGTACCCGTCGCGGAACTTGGCCAGAAAGTCGTCGATCAGCTCCGGCGGGTCTTGCAGGTCACCGTCCATCAAGACGACGGCGTCGCCGCGCGCCGCGTCGAGCCCCGCCGTCGCCGCGATCTGGTGCCCGAAGTTGCGCGAGAGCGAGATCACCCGCAGGTGGGGGTCGGCGTGCGCGGCGGCCAGCAGCTTCTCGTGCGTCGCGTCGCGGCTGCCGTCGTCGACCAGGACGACCTCGTAGGCGGCGGGCGCGACGGTCAGGCCGCCGATCACGTTTCGGATGCGGCGAAGGAGCTCGTCGACGTTGTCGGCCTCGTTGAAGAGGGGAATGACGACGCTGAGCGTCGCGTCTGCACCTCGATGGACGAGGACCTCCTGCGAGGGGGAGAACACCCCGCGTCCTTCTCGCCGGGGGCTCCGGCGCCTCGCGGCGGAATGAGACCGCGCTGATGATCGCCGTGCTCTTCGCCCTTGCGCTCGCCCTCGGCGACGGGGCGCCCGTCGCCGCGAGCCCCTACTTGCACGTCGGACCGACCCCGCCGCCGCACGGCTACCCGGCGATCCACGCGGTCGCGATCTCGACCACGGTGATTCACGCGGGCCGCCCGGTGCATGGCAGCGTGGAGACCTCCGACAACGTGACGTACGTCGAGGCGCGGGTCGAGTACCGCGCCGTCGCGATGCACGAGGACGCTCCGGGCCGCTTCTCGCTGACCTACACGGTGCCGTGGTGGCTGCCGCCGTGGCTGCGCCACGGGTACACGCTGCAAGTCATTGCACGCAGCGTCGACGGTGTCGAGACGCTGCGCGAGATTCCGATCACCGTAAGGTGACAGCCACGTCACCGTGCGCTGAGCGCGGCGGCCGTCTCGTCCCCGAACGCGGCTTGGTACGCGATCGCGTCGGCGACGCCGGGAAAGCGCGGATCCGCGCGCAGCGGGCCGAGGCGGTAGCGCGCTCCGTCGGCGACCAGCGTCCCGCGCGCGTGCAGCGTCTCGAGCGCCTGGTCGACGCAGCGCTCGGGATCGTGCGCCAGTTCGGGATCGACGAACGCCGCCGCCGGCAGCGCGTTGCGAAGCCGCACCACACCGTCGCGCGCTTCGTTGCGCTCGAACGGAAGATCGACCGCGATCAGCCATTGCGCGAGTAGCGCGCTCGTCGTGATGGGGCGCGCGGCGGCGAGCGCCGATGCGAGGTCGGCGCGGCCGTCGAACGGCACGACGCGGTAGAGCATCGAGAGCCGCCGGCCGCGGAACGGGTCGAACGCGATCGCGGCGAACCAGACGCTCGCGATCGGCACCAGGTGCTCGACGATCCCCTTGAGCGGCCGCATGCGGCCGTCGGTGCTGTAGAACCCTTCCGGGGTGACGAAGAACGTCGCGCCGCGCCGCACGACATCGGCGATCCGCGCGATGTCCTCGTCGACGCCCGCGCGCAGCGCGACGACGAGCTCGCGGCGATACGGTTCGAGCACGTGCGCGAGCCGCACGCGCGTCTCGCCGGCGATGAAGAATGCCGGCGTGGAGAGGTCGGCGAGCGTTCGCGCTTGCGGCGGGAGCAGCGCCAGCGCCTCCGGCCGGAAGACGAGCGCGAGCGGGAGGTCGCCGTGTTCGCGCAGCGTCCACGCGATGCTGCGCAGCGGGCGCGAGGAGAGCTCGTTCTCGAGCGGCAGCATCCCCAGCGCGACGAACAGCGGGCCGGCGTTGACGTTGCGCATCAGCGGCGCGAGCCACGGCATGCGGATCGCGAAGAACCCCGGCTCGTACATGCGGCGCGACGAGGCGGTGAACAGCGGCCGCCACGCACCTTGCACGAACGCACGCTCGCAGACGATCTCCGACTCGTCTTCGTGCTGGTGGTTGGCGATCAGCAGCGTCGGCCCGCGGCTCCACGGAAGGCGTCCCCATTGGCGCACGCGCACGTGCAACGCGAAGAGCGGCTGGCGGATCGCGCTGGTCAGGATCAGGAGCAGCGTCATGTGGAGCGGCCAGAGCGGGCGCCGCCCGACGCGCAGCACCCACAGCGAGCCGATCGCGAAGCTCATCCCCGCGCTCGCGAACAGCCAGCGATAGCCGTCGGCGGTCGTCGCACCGCGCGCGATGATCCACGCCCCGATCGCCGGGGCCGCGATCGCCGGTAGGCTCGAGAGCGTCCCCCACACGCCGAGGTCGCGCGCGACGTCGCCGAGTTCGGGGATCGCGTCGAGCGCGAGCGCCCAGCCGACCGAGAACACTCCGCCGAAGCCGAGTCCGAACAGCGCGGCGTAGACGAAGATAAACTTCACGTCGGGGACGAGCGCGAAACCGAGCGCGGAGAGCATCATCGGCACGCCGGAGAGTGCCACGACGGTGCGCCGGTCCAGCTTGTCGGAGAGCTTGCCCGCGCCGATGCTGGAGACGATGGCGCCGACCAGTGCCGAACCCGCGACGAGCCCGGTGCCCAGCGAGGCATCGCGCACGCGCAGCACGTCGCTGAAGAAAAACAGGATGTACGTGTTCAGCAGCGTCATCCCGAACACGATCCAGCCGCGTGCGACGACGGTCACCCACAGATCGTGCCGGTCGCGGATCACCGCGTGCGGCTGCGGCGCGCTCGCCGCGGCGCGCGGGATCCACGCCAGCGAGACGGCGGCGAGCGAGACGGCGACCACCATCGCGAAGAGCGCCTGCTGCGGTGCGAGCAGCGCGGCGGAGAGCAGTCCCAGGACCGTGCCCAGCAGCGTGAAGGCGCCGCGTGCGCCGGCCGAGGT
>CALEOJ010000037.1 GCA_937910425.1 uncultured candidate division WPS-2 bacterium | reverse complement strand
ACGAGGCCGCCCGAAGCGGGCTGCGCCCGCGCGAGATCTACGCCACCGCCGGAGGCCTGGAGCGCTTCGCGGCGGCCCGCTGGGAGGCCGACGGGATCCCGGTGTACCTCGTTGGGGACCGCGTCTTCGAGCGGCTCTCCGACCTCGAGACCCCGACCGGTGTGCTGGCGGTGTTCGACCTGCCGGCGTGGACCGTGGCTGAGGTCCTCGCGGGTGATGGGCCGGTCTTACTGCTGGCCGGGGTGAACGACCCGGGGAACGCCGGGACGCTGGTCCGGTCGGCCGAGGCGTTCGGGGCTGCGGGGGTTCTGTTCGGGCGCGGCGGCGCCGATCCGTTCGCCCCGAAGGTCGTTCGAGCGGCGATGGGTTCGATCTTCAGGCTGCCTGTCGCGGCGGTGGATCCCGAGGAGCTGCTGGCCGCCGCGGCCGCCGCGGGACGGCCGGTGGTCGCGACCGACACCGAGGGCGAGGAGATCGGGGTCGTGAGAATTCCGCCGAACGCGGTCCTGGCGGTCGGCAACGAGCGGCGGGGGGTGCGGGACTGGCTGCCGCGCTGGGACCGTTCCGTTCGGATCCGGCAGCGGTCGTCGACGGAGAGCTTGAACGCGGCGGTCGCAGGGAGCATCGTTCTGTACGAAGCGATGCGCTGTCAAGACCCTTGTCAAGTCGCCGAAAAACCCTGATCTGTCAAGACTTGGCGGGCACTTGGGGTGGTGCTATACTCACCCCTGCCGACGCAAACCGCGCTCGCACCGAAGACAGGAGAGGGAACCGCCGACGCACATGCGCACCTCTGACGTATTCTGGAAGTTGTTTAGCACCACAGGCTCGATCAGCGCGTACCTGATGTACCGGCACTTGCATCCCGTGCCCGCGAACTGACGCGGGCGCCCTTCGACAAGCTCAGTTCTGACTGCGAGTCAGGATGACTGAGCCCAGCAGCGAAGGGGAGAGACACGAGAAAGATGTTGTGGAAACGCCCGGTCCTCCAGGACTGGGCGTTCGCATTTCTGTATGACGCCCTTCGACAAGCTCAGGATGACAAGACCGGCATGAGTGATCTCGACACGAACCTCGCGACCTTGACCGCGCGCTTCCGCGACGCGGTGGCGAGCGCGTCCGATGCGCACGCCCTCGACGAGGTCCGGATCGCGTTTCTCGGGCGCAGCGGCGCGGTCACCGAGGTTCGCAAGGGGATCGGCAAGCTGCCGCCGGCCGAACGGCCCGGCGCGGGGAAGGTGATCAACGAGGCGGTCCAGGGACTCGAGGCCGAACTCGCCGCGGCGCTCGCGCGCGTCGAGAACGCCGCGCTCACGCGCTCGCTCGAGGACGCGATCGACGTCACGCTCCCCGGTCCGCCGGCGAAGATCGGCGCGATCCATCCGGTGCGGCACGTTGCGATCGACGTCGCGCGCTACTTCACGCGCCACGGCTTCGCCGTCGTGCTGGGGCCGGAGATCGAAACGGACGCGAACAACTTCGACGCGCTCAACATCCCGCCCGATCATCCGGCGCGCGAAGGGCTCGACTCGTTCTACCTGCGCCCGGATCTCGTGCTGCGCACGCACACCTCGCCGATGCAGGTCCGCGCGATGCGCAAGCATGGTCCGCCGATCGCGATCATCGTGCCGGGGAAGGCCTACCGCCGCGACGCGAACGACGCGCGCCACCTGTTCATGTTCCACCAGGTCGAAGGGCTGATGGTCGGTCACGGAATCCACTTCGGACATCTCAAGGGGATGCTGGTCGGAATGTGCCGCGAGCTGTTCGGACCGTCGGCCGACGTGCGCTTCCGGCCCTCGTTCTTCCCGTTCACCGAACCGTCGGCCGAGATCGACGTCAAGTGCCCAGCCTGCGCCGGCACCGGTGAGGTCGCCGCCGTACAATGCCGCACGTGCGGCGGGAGCGGCTGGATCGAGCTGGGCGGGAGCGGGATGGTCCATCCGAACGTGCTGCGTTCGGTCGGCTACGATCCCGACGCCGTGACCGGCTGGGCGTTCGGCTGCGGGCTCGAGCGCATCGCGATGAAGCGGCACGACATCAACGACATCCGCGCGTTCATCGAAAACGCACCGGGCTTCGCCGAGGGTTTGGCCTGATGCGCGTGCCGATCGCATGGCTGCGCGACTACGCCGACCTGCCGGCCGACGCGAACGAGATCGTCGCACGGCTCGCGGCACTCGGGTTCCCGGTCGACGACATCGAGATGCGGCCCCGGCTGACCAACGTCGTCGTCGGGCGAATCGTCAAGCTCGAACGGCATCCGAACGCCGACCGGCTGCAGCTGTGCACGATCGACGTCGGCAGCGGGAAGACGCTGCTGATCGCGACCGCGGCCACGAATGTCGCCGAAGGGCAGACGATCCCCGTCGCGACGATCGGTGCCGAGCTCGCCGGCGGCCTGAAGATCGCGCCACGCAAGATGCGCGGTGTCGACTCCGAGGGGATGCTGATCTCGGCCGAAGAGATCGGGCTCCCCGGCGAATGGTTCGAGGACGGGATCATGCAGCTCGAGCCGTCGATCCCGCTCGGGACCGATCTGATCGCCCACTTCCGGCTCGGCGAACCCGTGCTCGAGGTCGACGTCACGCCGAACCGGCCCGACGCGCTCTCGATCGTCGGGCTCGCGCGCGAGCTCGCCGCATCGTTCGGCGTGCCGCTGCACGAACCATCGACGCTGGTGCACTACGAAGAAGGTGGCGACGACGCGCGGGTGACGATCGAGACGGTCGACTGCAAGCGCTTCGTCTACCAGCGCGTCGGCGGGCTGCGGGTGCGCCCGGCACAGGCGTGGATGCGCGTGCGGCTCGCGCTCGCCGGACAGCGGCCGCTGAACAACGTCGTCGACGTCTCGAACTTCGTGATGCTCGAGCTCGGTCAGCCGCTGCACTTCTTCGACTGGGACCGCGTCGCCGGGAAGCACCTCATCGTGCGCGACGCGAACGACGGCGAGCGCTTCACGACCCTCGACGGTCAGGAGCGCGTGCTCGACACACGCGCGATCGTCATCGCGGACGACCAGGGCCCGACCTCGATCGCCGGGATCATGGGCGGGCAGCGCAGCGAGGTCGAGCCGGCGACCGGCGAGGTGCTGATCGAGGCCGCGACGTGGACCGGACCGCGCATCCGCCGCGCGTCGGTCGCGCTGAAGCTGCGCACCGAGGCGTCGAGCCGGTTCGAGAAGTCGCTGCCGCTCGCACTCGCCGACCTCGGCGCGGCCCGCGCTGCGGCGCTGCTCGCCGAAGAAGGCGGCAGCGTGGCGATGCCGCAGGCGGCTGGGATGCCGGCGACGGAGCCCCCTCCCGTCACCCTGCGCGCGAGCGAGGTCGAACGGCTGCTGGGCTTCACCCTGACCCCGGACGAGATCGAGCAGGCGCTGACCTCGCTCGGATTCACCGTGGCGCGCGGGGACGCGGAGTTCGTCGTGACGCCGCCGTACTGGCGCGGCGACGTCGCGATCGCCGCCGACTTGGTCGAGGAGGTGGCGCGCGTCGTCGGCTACGACCACGTGCGCGCCGAGATGCCCGCCGTCGCGCCGCAGGAGGTCGACTCGGCCGCGTTCGACCGCGAGACCGGCCTTGCCGTGACGCTGGCGGGCCACGGCTACACCGAGGTCCTCTCGCTCTCACTGCAGCCGGGCAGCGTCGCCGAGACCTGGCGCGCGAGCGGGATAGCGATCGACGAGCCGGTCGAGATCTCGAACCCGCTGAGCGAAGACCAGCGCTGGATGCGCTTCTCGATCGCGCCGGCGCTGCTCGAGTTCGCGGCGCGCGACCGTGCCCTGCGGCCGTACCTGCGCTTTGAGCTCGGCCACGTCTTCGCGCAAGCAAATCCCGACCCGCGGGAGACCGTTCACCTGACGGCGCTGCACGCCGGCCCTTCGACAGGCTCAGGACAGGCTAGCGCGTTCGGACGGCTGAAATCCGACGTCCTGGCTTTGCTGCAGCGGATCACCGGGGTCGATGCGCGGGTCACGCGCGGCGAGTTCCCTTCGCTCCATCCCGGCAAAACCGCGGCGCTGCACGTCGGCGAGACGCTGGCCGGTTACGTCGGCGTCGTGGACCCGCGCCTCGCCCGCGCCTACGACGTCGCCGACACGACCGCGCTCGCGACGCTGTTCGTCGAAACGCTCCCGCCGTACGTGACGCCCAAATACGTCGCCCCCTCGAAGTTCCCGCCGGTCGACCGCGATCTCGCGGTCGTCGTGCCGGAGGGCATCCTCGCCGGTGACCTCGTCGACGCGGTGCGCGAAGAGCCGCTCGTGCGCGGCGCGGCGGTGTTCGATGAGTACCGCGGCCCGCAGGTCGGGGCGGGGAAGAAATCGCTCGCGCTGCGCATCGTTCTGCAGAGCGACGAGACCACGCTGACCGACGTTGCGGCCGACGCCGCAATGCAGCGCATCGTCGCAACGCTTCGCGAACGGTTCGGCGCGGTGCCGCGTGGTTCGACAAGCTCACCACAGGCCCGTGAACGGTGACCTGGCCCGATCTCGTCATCGCCGCGATCGCGCTGCTCTTCGCCTTGAAGGGCTGGAAGCGCGGCTTCGTCGCGGAGATCGGCGGGTTCATCGCGCTGTGCGCGGCGATCTGGGCCGCCCTGCACTACCCCGGCGTGCTCGACCAGCCCGCCCGCGACTACGCGCACGTGAACGAGGGGAGCGCGCACGTGGTCGGGATGATCGCCTTCGCGCTGATCGTCTACGTCGCGCTGCTGGCGATCTCGGTGATCCTCGCCGGGATCGCGAAGCTGCCGGTGATCGGCATCGGTAACGCGCTCGGCGGCTCCGCGATCGGGGTCGTGAAGGCGGCCGTCGGCATCTGGGTCGTGCTCTACGTCGCGCTCTTCTTCCCGCTCACCAGCGACCTGCGCACCGACCTGCACAACTCGCAGCTGGTCGCGATCGTCACCTCCGAGAACCCCTACATCGACGGCGTCGTCAAGAACACGATGCCGTGGTTCGTGCGGCCGCTGGTGCAGCCGATCTTCGCCCGCCACCGCGTGTAGGGGGCTTGCTCCTGGTATACAGAACACCAGCCGTCATGGGGATCACGAAGCCGTCTCCTTCGGGCCGCGGGCGCCTCTATGCGGGGTTGTCGGCGCCCGAGCGCCGCGCCGAGCGCCGCGTGCGGCTCCTCGACGCGGGGCTCGAGCTGTTCGGCACGATCGGCTTCGGAAAGACGACGATACCGATGCTGTGCAGCGCGTCAGGGGTGACCGCGCGGCACTTCTACGAGGAGTTCGCGTCGCGCGAGGCACTGCTCCGCACGCTCTACGACCAGATCGCCGAAACCGCGTTCGAGCGCGTGATGGACGCGCTCCGCGAGCGCGACAAGGACGTTCGCGACCGCATCCGCGACAGCAGCGCCGCCTACTTTCGCTATCTCACCAGCGATCCGCGGCTAGCGCGGATCTACACGATCGAAGCGGTCGGGATGCATGCCGAGCTCGAGACGCACCGGCGCGCGAAGCGCGAGGCCTTCGTCAAACAGCTGACCAAGGCGGCGCGACGCGTCTCGAGCTCGATCGACAGCCGGCTGCTGAGCGCCGCGATCGCCGGTGCTTCGCACGATCTGCTGCTGGAATGGGTGCTCGCCCCGCGCCGGCCATCCGTCGAGATGCTGACCGAGACGATCACGACGCTCTGGGTTCGTTCGCTCCAGCTCGAGGACGACGGGGCGGCCTCCTAGCCGCCGCCGGTTACGCGACCGCCGCCGGGGCCGCCGCGTTCGCCGCGACCCCGCGCGAGGCGAGATAGCGCGCCAGGTGGTAGTCGGCGTCACCCAACAGGCGCTCGACGATCGTCATGCGCTTGAAATAGTGGCCGACCTTGTACTCCTCGCTCATCCCGATCCCGCCGTGCAGCTGAATCGCGTTCTGCCCGACGAAGCGGCCCGACTTCGCGACCTGCACCTTGGCGGCCGAGATCCCGCGCCGGCGCGCGACCGGGTCGCGTTCCTCGCCGAGCGTCGTCGCCGCGAGGTACGCCATCGAGCGCGCCAGCTCGAGCTCGACGAACATCTCCGCCATGCGGTGCTGCAGCGCTTGGAACGAACCGATCGGCACGCCGAACTGCTGGCGCTGCTTGGTGTACTCGACCGTTGCTTCGAGCATCGTGCTCATGAGCCCAAGCCCTTCGGCGCAGAGCGCGGCGGTGGCGTGGTCGAGACCGAGCTCCAGCAGCGCGAGCCCGTCGCCGAGCGGGCCGATGACGGTCGAGCCGGCGACGCGCACGCCGCTCAGGCGCACGTTCCCCGCGTCGTGGCCGTCCTCGGCTGCATACCGCTCGCGGACGAGGTTCGGCGCGTCCGACGGGACCGCGAAGAGCGTGATCTCGTCGCCGGTCCGGGCCGAGACGATCAGGGTCGCCGCGGTCGTCGGATCGAGCACGCGCACCTTCGTGCCGGAGAGGACGTAGTCGTCGCCGTCGCGCACCGCCGTCGTCGCGGCGCGCGCGGGATCGTAGCGCGCGTGCGGTTCTTCGTAGGCGACCGCGATGCGCTCCTCGCCTTCGACGACGCGCCCCAAGAGATCGATGCGCTCCGCCGCGCGCAGGATCGTTCCGGCCAGCACGACTTGGGAGACGTACGGCGAGACGACGAGTCCGCGTCCGAACTGCTCCATCAGCAGCAGCGTTTCGAGCGGGCCGCCGAAGCCGCCGAGATCGTCCGGTGCGCCGATCGCGAGCCAGCCCAGCTCCGCGAACGTCGTCCAGTGTTCGCGGCCCGCGTGGTCGCCCGCGGCGAAGCGCGCGACGCTGTCTTTGATCAGCAGCTGTTCCGGTGAAAGCGTGAAGTCCACAGCAGTCTCGTTCCTTACGGGAGCTTCAGGATGCGCTTCGCGATGATGTTCTTCTGGATCTCGTTCGAGCCGGCGTAGATCGACGTCTTGCGATAGTTGAAATACTTCGGCGCGACGTGCGGCTCGGCGTACGGGCCGAGCGCGTCGAGCGCGAGCTCGCTGATCGCTTGCTGGATCTCGGTCCCTTTGATCTTCAGGATCGAGGACTCGGGGCCGGGGCGCTTGCCGGCCGACTCGGCTGCCAGCGTCCGCAGCTCGGTGAACGCCAGCGCTTCGAGCTCGATCTCGACCTGCGCAACGCGCTCGTGCAGCCGGCGCTCGTCGATCTTCTCGTGCGCGAGCAGCTCGTGGAGCGCTTCGAGCTGTTGGCGGCAGCCGGCGATCCCGGCGGTGCCGGTGCGCTCGTGCTCGAGCAGAAACTTGGCGATGTTCCACCCCTCGCCCTCGGCGCCGACGCGGTTCGCGACGGGAACCCTGACGTTTTCGAGATGGACCTCGTTGATCTCGCGGCCGCCGTCGATCGTCTGGATCGGGCGCACGGTCACGCCGGGCGTGCGCATGTCGACCAGGATGAACGAGATGCCGTCCTGCTTCTTCGCGCTGCGCTCGGTGCGCGCCAGCACGAAGATCCAGTCGGCCCACTGCGCCGCCGTGATCCACGTCTTCGTGCCGCTGATCAAGTAGTCATCACCGTCACGAACTGCACTCATTTGCAGTGAGGCGAGGTCGGAGCCGGCGCCCGGTTCCGAATAGCCCTGGCACCAGACTTCCTCGCCGCTGTGGATCGCCGGCAGGTAGCGCGCGCGCTGCTCGTCGTTCCCGAACTCGATGATCACCGGCGCGACCATCTGGAGCCCGAACGGGAGCAGACGGGGGGCCCAACCGTAGCTGATCTCCTCTTGGAAGATGTGCCGCTCGACCGGTCCCCAGTCGGTCCCGCCGTACTCGACCGGCCATCCGGGCGCAACCCATCCGCGCTCGTGGAGAATCCGGTGCCAACGA
Organism: uncultured candidate division WPS-2 bacterium; assembly: GCA_937910425.1. GTDB lineage: Bacteria > Vulcanimicrobiota > Vulcanimicrobiia > Vulcanimicrobiales > Vulcanimicrobiaceae > Vulcanimicrobium. The sequence goes on along the minus strand of CALEOJ010000037.1, from coordinate 1,713 downwards.
GCGTAGTCGTCCTTGCCGAGCGGATCGCCCGCCTGCACCTTGCGGCGGACGTCCGGCGGCAGATGGGTCGCGATGAACTCGCGAACCTCGTCGCGGAACGCGCGCTCTTCGGGGCTGAAGGCCAAGTCCATCGGTTCTCCCTCGGTTCCTCGTCGCACGGAATGGAAGTGACAAACGTGTTATTCGACATGACGGGCCGGGTCGCCCTCATCACCGGCTCCACGCGCGGGATCGGCCGGGCAATCGCGGAGCGCATGGCTGAGGCCGGCGCGAAGGTGGTGATCTCTAGCCGGAAGGCCGACGCGTGCGTAGAGGTTGCGGCCGGGATTACGGCCCGCGGCGGGACGGCGATCGCGCACGCGGCCAGCATCTCCGACAAGGCCGCGCTCCAGGGCCTGGTCGACCGCACGCTCGCCGAGTGGGGCAGGATCGACGTGCTGGTCTGCAATGCGGCGGTCAACCCGTACTACGGTCCGCTGCTCCAGATCACCGACGAAGCGTTCGACAAGATCATGGCCAGCAACGTCCGCAGCAACCTCTGGCTGTGCGGGATGGTGATCCCGCAGATGGCCGAACGGCGCGACGGCGCGGTGATCGTCGTGTCGAGCATCGCCGGGTTGAAGGGCAACACCAATCTCGGTGCCTACGGCATCTCCAAGGCGGCCGATTTCCAGCTGGTGCGCAACCTCGCGGTCGAGTACGGGCCGCACAACGTGCGCGTCAACGCGCTGGCGCCCTCGATCATCCGCACCGACTTCGCGCGAAAGCTCTGGGAAGATCCCGCGATCTACGCCAAGGCGGTCAGCGGCTACCCGCTGCGCCGCATCGGCGAACCGGACGAAGTCGCCGGGGCGGCGATCTTCCTGGCCTCGCGGGCCGGCGCGTTCGTCACGGGGCAGGTCCTCGTGATCGACGGCGGCGTGACGATCGGAGAGGGCGGCTAGACCGTCGAACCGCCGAGGTAGATCGCTTTCACCCGTTCGTCACGCGACAGTTCGGCGGCGGTCCCGGCGAGCGCGACGGTGCCGCCTTCGAACACGTACGCGCGGTCGGCGTGGCGCAGCGTGAGGTAGGCGTTCTGCTCGACGATTAGTAGCGCCGTGCCGCCGCGCGCCAGCTCGCTCGCGATCGCGAAGATCTGCTCGACGATCTGCGGCGCGAGCCCGGTCGACGGTTCGTCTAGCATCAGCAGCTTCGGCCGCGCCATCAGCGCGCGCCCGATCGCCAGCATCTGCTGCTCGCCGCCCGAGAGCGTGTACGCCGCCTGCGCGCGGCGCTGCGCGAGCGCCGGAAACCGCTCGTAGACCCCCTTCACGTCCGCCTCGATCGCGCCGCGGCGCCGCACGAACGCGCCGAGCCGCAGGTTATCCTCGACGCTGAGCCGTCCGAAGAGCTGCCGTCCTTCCGGGACCTGCAGAGCGCCCAGCCGCACCGTGCGTTCGGTCGTCGCGCGGGCGAGGTCGACCCCGTCGAAGACGATCGTTCCGCCGCGCAGCGTTACGTCGTAGCGCGAGATCGCGCGCAGCAGCGTCGACTTTCCTGCGCCGTTCGGACCGAGCACCGCGACCAGCTCGCCGGCTCCGACCTCGAGGTCGACGCCGCGCAGCACCTCGAGCGCGCCGTAACCGGCGCGGAGGCCGCGCACCTCGAGCAGCGCGCGGCTCACGTCGCGGTCCCCAAGTACGCCGCGACGACGCGCGGATCGCGCTGCAC
>CALEOJ010000036.1 GCA_937910425.1 uncultured candidate division WPS-2 bacterium | reverse complement strand
GAGGCCGGCCTCGCGCTCGGCGGCGAGGAGCGCGGCGACGCTGGCGTCGACCGCGCGCGAACCGCGCGGCGCGACGAAGACGCGCAGCGACCCACCGTGCGTCGGCAGCTCGACGACGTCGACGATCTCGAGCCCGTGTCGCGCGAAAAGCGGAATCAGCGCAAGCAGGGAGAGATACGAGAAATGTTCGTGATAGATCGTGTCGAACTGCATCCCCGCGATCGTGCGCAGCAGGTGCGGGAACTCAATCGTCACCACGCCGTCGGACGCCAGTAGCGCGGCGAAGCCGCCGACGAAGTCGTTGAGGTCGGGAACGTGCGCCAGCACGTTGTTCGCGACGATCAGGTGCGCGGCGCCGAAATCGGCCCGCACGCGTTGCGCGAGCGTGGTGCCGAAGAACTCGTCGAGTGTAGGCACGCCGGCCTCGCGCGCGACCGCGGCGACGTTGCTCGCCGGCTCGATCCCGAGCACGGGAATCCCGCGCGCCACGAAGTTGCGCAGCAGGTAGCCGTCGTTACTGGCTACCTCGATGACCCGCGACTGCGGGCCGATCCCGCGCCGGATCATCTCCTCGGCGTAGGCTTCGGCGTGCGCCAGCCAGGTCGTAGAGTACGACGAGAAGTAGCGGTAGTCGCGGAACAGCTCGTCCGGACCGGCGAAGACGTCGAGTTGCACCAGGTAGCAGCGATCGCAGACGAACGCGTGCAACGGGTAGAACCTCTCGGCCCGGCCAAGCGCGCTCGGCGGCGTCAAAGCGTTCGAGGGCGGGGAGAGCCCGAGATCGACGACGTCCACGCTCAAAGCATGGCCGCACGAGCGGCAGCGCGGCGAGCGATTAGGCAAAGAAGCTGGCGACGCCATCGATCACCCGCTCGATCGACCGCGCGGGCATCAGCGAGTGCAGCGGCAGCGTCACCACCTCGTCGACGACGCGCTCGGTGACCGGCAGCGGCGCCCGGCGCGCCGACGCGAAGAACGTGTGGCGGTGAACCGGCACGAAGTGGATCCCGGTGTCGACGCCGCGCGCGTCGAGATGGGCGATCAGCGCTTCGCGGCGGCCGTCTTCGATGCGGAGGCTATAGATGAACGGCGAGACGTCGGCGTAGCTGCGCCGCAGCACGCGCACGCCGGGGATCCCGTCGAACGCCTCGGAGTACCGCTCGCAGACCGCGCGCCGGCTCGCGATGAACTCATCGGCGCGCTTGATCTGCGAGACGCCAACGCTCGCCATGATGTTGGTGAGGTGGTAGCGGAAGCCTTCGGAGACGACGTCGTAGTCCCAGGCGCGCTTGTTTTGGTAACGCAGCGTCGTGTCTTTGTCGACGCCGAGCAAACGCAGCCGATGCAGCCGCTCGACCTCTTCGCGATGCGGCGTCACGACGCAGCCGCCGTCGATCGACGTGATGACCTTGACCGGGTCGAAGCTGAAGAACTGGACGTCGCCATCGGTCCCGATCTTGGCGCCGCCGGCGGTCGAACCGAAGGCATGGCACGCGTCCTCGACCACCCGCAGACCGTGGCGTCGCGCGAGCGCGTAGACGTCCGCGATGCGGCACGGAATCCCCGCGAAATGGAGCGGTACGATCGCTTTCGTGCGGGGACCGATCTGAGACTCGGCCGACGCGACGTCGAGCCCGAGGTCGTCGTCGCGAATGTCGCACATGACGACCTCGGCGCCGGTCGCGCGGATCGCCTGGTGGTCGGCGACGTAGTTGAACGAGGGTGTGATCACCTGATCGCCGGGGCCGACGCCCGCCGCCAACAGCGCGATATGGAGCGCGGAGGTGCCGGTGTTGGTGCACACGACATAGCGGCCTTCTAGGCCCAGGTAGGCTGCGATCCTCTCCTCGAACTCCTTGGTCGTTGCCCCCATTCCGAGCCAGCCGACGTCGAGCGCGTCGGTCAGGTGCTTGAGGGTGTCGACGCCGACGTACGGGACGAAAACGGGAACGCGCGCGTCCGACGATGTAGGCTGGACCGGCGTACGGTCGAGGACGTTCATGCTTTTGTCGTGGGGCCTCCGGTGACGAATACGTTATCGGTGAAGCAGAGAGCGACCTTGGGCGGCTTTTTCACGGACCTGATAGGGCACGAACCGTAGTCCGCGGCTTTCGCAAGATCGCGTACATCACGTCACCCCAGCCCAAGCGCTCCGAGAGCAGACCGTCGAAGACGAGCGAATAGACGAGGCGAGGTACGTACCAGCGGATGATACGCCCCTGGTGCGGGTCTCTGCCGAACGCCGCCGCCATCGCCCGTCGCAGCCAGCGCGGGAAGTGCTCGAAGGCCTCGCCCCGGTTACCGAGATACGCGACTTCGAGTCCGAGGTGGGCCGCGAGCTTCCGCAGCGACGCACGATCGAACCAAAGCACGTGACCGGTCTTTTGCGCCGTGTCGTTGATGAGCTTCCACGTAGCCCCGAGTTGGCGCGCCCGAGCCGAAGCGATGTCCGGAGTCGCCAGAAAAAGTATCCCGTCGTCCTTCATCAGCCCGACCACGTGATCCAAATACGGCATGATTTCGGTCAGGTGCTCGATCACGGTGCGCATCGTGATGATGTCGAATCGCTTCCCGAACTGCATCGTGCGAACATCGCCGATCTGTATCGAATCGGCGATGCTTGGGAAGCCCTGTAGCTTCGAGTTCGGATCGATGTCGACTCCCGTGAGACGGAACGACGGTTCCAATTCCTCGAAGGTTGCGAGCAAGCCGCCGGTGCTGCACCCGATGTCCAAAACCGACAGAGTGTTACGCCGTGCCGAAAATCGAGCACAGAGTTTCACGACGAAGCGCAAGTCTTTCCCGAACTTCGCCCAGAGAGGTTCGAGGATGCGCGACAGCCGCAGGCCGACGTTCGGGAATACCCGTGGCTGCGAGAAGACGTTTTCGCTGACGTAGATCTGCCCTGCCTCGACGGCGGTCGGCATCGGGTCCATCGCGGAGGTCCCGCAGTCGGCGCAACGGCGAATGACGAACGCTGGAATCTCGCGAATGTAGTTTGCGTCTGTCACGACCATGGTTTGTCTCAACGCGGACTTCCCGCAAACGGGACAGGCGATCAGGGGAACCGGCATCGAGAGTGCGAACCGCTCAGGATCTAGACGGCCGCTACCGGCGCGGGAGCGCGCAGACCCGATGCGCGCAGCCGCTCTTCGGTGGTCCCCGGCCGAAACGACGGCGTGCGTAATTCGTCGCGCAACAACGCGAGCGCCGCCGCGATGCGTGCTTCTGATTCGGTGCCGACCGAGATCCGCACGAAGCGGTCGGTGCTCGTTCCGTATGCCGATCCCGGGACGACGGCCACGCCACGGTCGAGCAGCAGCGTGACGGCGAAGTCGAACGAGGTTCCCGGATAATCCCCGATGTCGACGAAGAAGTAGAACGTCGAAGAGCCGTGCATCGCGCGCAACCCCAACCGATCCAAGACGGCGGCTATGCGCGCGCGCTTCTCCCCCACCGCGCGAGCCTGCGGAAGTGTGACCTCGACCAAGCGGTCGAAGTAGCGCGCGAGGTAATGCTGCAGGATCGACGGTGCGCAGGTGACGAGGTGCTGGTTGAGCGCCAGCGCCGCCTCGACGAACGCGGGTGAAGAGATGAGGTAGCCGATCCGCCAACCGGAAATCCCCAGGTTCTTCGAGAGCGAGTTGACGACGACCGCGCCCTCGCCGTCGGGCGCAACCTCGGCGAGCGACGTGAAGGTGCCGTCGACGACGAAATCGCTGTAAGCCTCGTCGGTGAGCAGCCACACGCCTCGCTCGCGGCAGACGCGGTACAACGCGCGTAGCTCGTCGCCTGAATATACGCGGCCGGCCGGGTTGTTCGGGTTGTTCAAGATGAACAACCGCGTTCTTGGACCGAAGAACGAGGGGATCGCATCGAAGGCGACGTCGTGAGGGATGAACCGCGTCGTCGCCCCGCAGATGTGCGCCTGTTCGGGATAGCTCAGCCAGGCCGGCTCTTGCAGGACGAGTTCGTCCCCCGGGTCGAGGATCGCGAGCATCGCGATCGCGATCGCGATCTTCGACCCGGCCGTCACGAGCAATCCGCGCTCCGCATCGACTGCGGCGCCGTACGCTCGCTCGTAGAAGCGAGCGATCCGCTCCCGCAGGTCCCGGGTTCCGCGGCTGTCGGTGTAGTGGTCGCGCGTTTGAGGGTCGAGTTCGTCGAAACTAAAGAGCGGCACGTCGAAGAACGCCTCGCCCAAGGAGAGCACCGTCAGGTTTTCACCGCGGCGCTTCAGGTCGGAAACGAGCTGGTTGACGTAGATCGACAGCGCCTGCGGAATCTGCCGCACACGCCTGCTCGACGTCGACATGGGAAGAACAGCTGGCTGGTCGAGCATCTCCTTCGATGATCGGCGAGCAGCAGCTGCGGATTGAGGGGGGCTTCAGATGCGTCGCAGATAGCCGCCGGGATTACTCGTCATGAGGAGCTTGCCATTGTAGAAGGGATCCGCCACGAAGTCGCTCGTTTCACCAAGGTAAGCGCGGAGGGCCGTCATCGGATTGTTGTCCGGACCCCAGCCCCGAACGTGGACGTCGCGCGCTTCGGGTAGCCCAAGCACCGTGTCGGCGACGACCAGAAACGCATCAGGCGTCACCAGCGGCGCGTACAGGCGCAACTCGGCGAGGACATGATCGTGCGAGTGGTCGCTGTCCAGAACCACCATGACCCGCCGCCCGTCGGGGATCATCGAGCGAACCGTCGCGACCGTTGCCGGTTCGACCGACGAGCCCTCGACCAAACGTACGCGCCCGCCCAGCGGGTGCGACTCTATCGCGGCCCGATTGTGGCGGCGAATCTCGATATCGACTCCGATCACGAAACGATCGCCGCCGAGCAATTGGAGGATCGAAGCGGATAGGATCAGTGAGCCCCCCCGGGCGACTCCCGTTTCGACGATCACGTCGGGACGCGTCTCCCAGATGATCTCCTGCAGGGCCACGATATCGGGCGGGAGCTGGATGATCGGGAGCCCGAGCCAGCTCCATAGGTACGTGTAGTCGTGGCGCGCCGAATCGATCTCGAGCTCCGCCGCACGATGCAGCAATCCATGGTCGGTCGCCAGTGCGGCGGCCGAGACGCGCTTCTTCGCTTCGAACTCGGCGCGGTCGTCTCGCAACGATCCTCTCCTTCGGCCGCGAGGCCGGCAGCAACGGCCTCGTTGTTCTTGACGGGGACGCGCCATCCTCGCCCCGCCGTGGGTACATCTCGGCCCTTGGATGCCGATAACCGTTGGGATGGACCCATCGAGCGGCCCGATCGCACTGAGTGACCAGGACCGCCGGACGATCATCGAGCGCTACGGGAAGCGGTTCGCGGAGTTCGGCGTCGACCTGCGGACCCTGAACCCGGGAAAGTACTACGTGCTGCAGCATGCGGTGCACGCGTCGATCGGCGACCTTCGCGGCAAGACGCTGCTCGACATCGGATGCGGCTTCGGCCACTACTACGAGTACCTGCGGGAGCACGGGATCGACGTGCGGTACGTCGGCTACGACTTCATTGCCCCGTTCGTCGAGGTGGATCGGGAGCGCTTTCCGGAGGCGACGTTCGCCGTGAAGGATGTCACCCGCGACGCGATCGAGCACGAAGCAGACTACGTCGTCATGTGCCAGGTTTTCAACAACCGGTATTCCGATAGCGACAACACCGAAGTCGTGAAGGCGGTGCTGAGCAAAGCGTTCACCGCCGCGCGCCTCGGCGTCTCCCTCGACATGCTCAGCACGTACGTGAATTACCGCGAAGAGAAGATGGCGTACTTCTCCCCCGAAGAGATGTTCGGGTTTGCCAAGAGTCTCACCCCGTACGTGCGCATGCAACACGATTACGCGCCGCACCACTTCACGCTGTTCCTCTACCGAGATCCGTTCCAGCCATGACCGTCACCGTCGCCGTCACGGTCGATACCGACAACGACGACGTCTCTACCGCGAGCGAACGCACCGCGCTCTCATGGCGTTCGCTGCAGCTCGTCCCGTCGCTTGCTGCGCTGTTTGCCGAACTCGGGCTGGCGGCCACCTGGTTCGTGCGCGCCGACAGCCAGCTGGCCGAGGTGTACGGCCGCAGCGACCACCTGCTGGCGACGCATGCGGCGTGGTGGAACGCGTTCGCCGCGCGAGGGGACGAGGTCGGCTGGCACCCTCACGTGTACCGCCGCGATGACGACGGCCGATACGAACCAGAAACGGACGAAGGCGCCTTCGTCGCTAAGCTCGTGACGACGTGGAACGAGTTATGCGAGCGCGGCTACTGCTTCACGTCGGTCCGCGTCGGCGAGGCCCACTGTACCGATACCGTGATGCGCGCCTTCGCCGGGTTCGGGCTGCGCGTCGACGCGACGGCGATCCCAGGGCGCGTGCGCGACGACGCCGATCGGCGGTTCGACTGGGGTCCGACGCCGAACCATCCGTACCGCCCGAGCGTTGCCGACTACCGCGTTCCCGGCGAACCGCCGTACCGGAATTTGATTGAGGTGCCGCTCACGACGATGGGCTTTCGCGCGCGCTACGACCGTCGGCCGATGTTGCGCTATGTGAACCCCGCGTACCACGCCGACATCTTTCGCGAGGGGATCGACCGGCATCTCGACGGTATCCGACGGTCTGCGTCGAACGCCGTTCTCACGATGGTCATCCATCCGGACGAGGCGCGCGAACATCCGGCCCAACATGGGCTATATGCCCACACATTCGACACGGTGCGCAGCAACCTCACCTATCTCATCGACGCGATCGCGCGGTCCGGTTTGACGATGCGTACTGCGACGGTGCGCGACGTCGCCGCCGCGTTCGCCCTCGAAGTTCACCGGTGAGCACGAGGCACGCCGGCGCGACGACGCTGAAGAGCCTCGAGGCGCGCATCGCTGGTGAGAACATGCGGAGCCACTGCGTCCTCGTCGGCCACGCGAACACGGGGCTGTATCTTGCGCTTCGCGCGATCGCAGAGCACCGGGGGCAGGGCGATGTTATCGTCCCGACGATCACGTGCTCGTCGGTCGTTGAAGTGATCCTGCAAGCCGGATTCGATCCGGTCTTCGCAGACGTCGACGTCCCGGAGGCAACCATCTCGGTCGAGGCCGTACGCGTGCTACTCGGGCCGCGAACTCGGGCGATCCTGCCGATCCACATCTTCGGTCACGCCGCTCCCGTCGCGGAGATCGGCGCGCTCGCGCGCGCGCACGGCGTCGCCGTGATCGAAGACGGCGCGCCAGCGACCGGCGGCGCGTTGCAAGGGCGTCCGATCGGAAGCTTCGGCGACTTTTCTCTGCACAGCTATGGCGGGACGAAGATCGTGACGGCTGGCGGCGGCGGCGCGCTGCTGACCGACGATGCCGACGCGGCGGCGTGGATTCGCGCGGAGGCGCGCGGGCTACCCCCGCTCGTCGCCGATCCGGACCGCGACTTGCTGGCGAGCAGTCATCGCAATCTCACCCACGGACTCGTCGACCTGCTTCGCGTCCAGCCGAACGCGCCGGTTGCGGCGAGCTATCGCGGCACCCTGCCGCGCTATCGCGAGCTGTATCTCCACGCGGTAACCGAGGACTCGCCGCTCGTCGAGGGCATCGCGCGTGGTCTGGATGACTTGTCTGCGAATCTGGCTGCACGGCGCGAGATCGCGCTGCGGTACCACGAGGCGCTCTCGGCATTTGAACCAGCGGTGATCGTCACGCACAGCTGGCTGCGTACGGGCACCGTGTGGCGATACACGTTCCTCGTTCGGGACGCTGCGCTGACGCAGAGCGTGACACGCGCTTTGCGCGCTGAGCGGGTCAACGCCTCGAACCATTACTGGTCGGCGGCGCAGTTGTTCGACGATCTCCATTTGCCGGGGTCGGACTACGTCAGCCCGCGCCTGCTCAACCTGTGGGTCGACCGATCGACGTTGGCGGAGGACGTCGACCGCACGATCGCGACCTTGCGTAGGACGCTGGCCGTCGCGCCTCGCGTTCAAACCGGCACCTGAGTGACCTCGAAGCCGATCGCGGCGACCGCCGCAGCGGCACGCGCGACTGCTTCATCGCGCGTCGCTCCGACTGCCACGACGTGGCCGTGTCGCGCGTTGTCGAACGCGACCGCCCCGCTGCGTTCGCCGGGGCGCAGCGCCACGCCGAGCTCTACGATCCCTGGCAGTGCGCGTGCCTCGTCGAGACCGCGGATCGCAGTGATGACTCCGGCCGGGGCCGTGATGAAGGTGAGCGTCGCGCCGCCCACCTCGCTCGGGTCGATCGACACGTCGTCGCCGAGGGCGAGCCGGGCGCTGACGACCGGGGCGACGAGTCCACTGACGGCGGCGACGATCGTGCTGGCGATGTACGAGCCGCCGCCACGCGCAGCAAGCTCGACGAGCACCGGACCGTTTTCGCCGAGAATGATCTCGCAGTGGAACGGCGAGCGACGTAGCCCGAGCGCGACGGCCGCGCGCTCGACGAGGGAAGCGACGGCGGCGCGGTCCGAGACGGACAGGGCCGCCGGATAGTTCAATGCCGTGTTCACCCGGTGGCGCGAGACTGACTGCGTGACGACGTCGCCCATCACGGCGACTCGAGCCTTGCCGCGGCCGTCCACGAATCCGTCGTTCGTCACGAGGGGGCCCGCGACGAATCTCTCGACAATGAAGCCGTGTGCGTCCGCGGCCGCCCGCGCTTCGGCAACGGCTCCTTCGACCTCGTCGGCGCGCGTGACGACCGAGACGCCGCGGCTGCCGTTGCCGCGCGCGGGCTTCACCACGAGCGGAAGACCGAACGCGTCGATCGCGGAGTGGAGCTCGCCGGCTCCGCGCACCGCAACCCAAGCGGGCTGCGCGAGACCTGCCGCCTCCCATGCAGCCCGCATCAGGGTCTTGTCGATGCAGCGCAGCGCCGTCTCGACGCCGACGCCGCAGAGTCCGATTGCTGCCGACGCCAGGGCTGCCGGGGCGACCGCAATCTCAAGACCGTTCACAACGGCGTCGGCGCCGGTGGCGAAAAGGGCTTCGAAGATGACGACGGCGTCGCTGACCGAGCCACATATCGCGATGTCCGCTTCGCCGCGCCCCGGCGCGGCCGGATCCCGATCCAGGCACGCGACGCGAAAACCAGCCTGTCGAAGTACTCGGATGGAGCGAACGTGATATGCAGCTCCGCCGAGGTGCAGGATTGTTCGCCCCATGGCTCAGACGTGCGCGAAGCCGGCTGCGCAGTCCCGCCTGCGGACCGTGCGGACTCCCTACCAAGAAGCGCAAGAACGCTCGCTCGCCCTGCTTCCTCGGCAACGCAGTCGGCGGTCGAACCGGGCCGTGCCGCTGCCCTGGTTGCCGCGCGAAGACCGAAGCCGCAGGCAGACGTGCGGATCGACGAAGAGTCGCACGACGCGGCAATGTCGTGCGCCGCGCCGTCGCGAGCGTCACCGCGCGGCATGAGGTCGAATCCGTTGGCGGCTCCGTCATTGAAGCGCGCGAGTTCGCCGCGTTCTGGTTGACGGAAAGTGACGCGTCACGGCGTTCAAGCGCGCGCCCCGCGAGATCGTCGCGGATATCCCGGCGCTTCATCGTGGCGAATCGCTGCTGCTTTTTCTCTGAAGGGCCTCGGAGCGGCCGCGACGACCACTCCTCTTTGAGAGGGGACAATGCCCGCTCCTGCGGAGCGCCCGCACTTCCTAGCTTTTCTTCGAAGGGGTGTGACTATGTCCCCACGTTCACGAACGTGTGCGGTTTTCTTTGTGCTGGCCGTCGCTGCTACTGCATGCTCTGTCAGGCCATCCGCGGTCGGACCCGTTAGCGACGCGCGGCATCTGAGCAGCCTGTCGGCCTCTTACGATGCCGCGGTGCTTGCGCTCTCGCCGTATGCGTACTACCGTCTCGACGAGACGAGCGGAACCGTCGCTACCGACTCTTCGGGAAACGGTCGGAACGCGACGTATCAAGGCACGAGCGGAACGCACTATCTGCTCGGCCAGACGAGCATCGTCGCCGGACTCGCGCACTCGCTGAAGACGTTCGGTGCCAATCCCGGCTATCCGAAAGTCGCAATACCGTCGGTGAATCTCGCTTCGAACGGTTCGGCGTGGGTAAGCGATTTTTTTGTGGCGGCTTGGGCGAAACCAGACTCCTCGCAACTCTCGCAAGCGACGGCGGTGACGGAGATCAACGATTATTACCTCGGCCAAGGCGGCGCGAACGGAAGCGCGACGACGAACGCTTACATGGGAGGGTATCCGGTGGCCAATTGGTGGGGATCGCAGACGACATTTGCCGACGGCAACGCGCATCTGCTGACCATGACGGTGCACCGCAACGCGAGCGGGACGTGCGACCTGTACCTTTACGTGGACGGATCTGCGGTGCAGAGCGCGACGGGGACTACTTGCACCGGACATTCGTTGATCGTGGTCGGAACGAACGCCGGTATCGGCGGACGAGTCTCGTTCTCCGGCGGTGCCGGGCCGTACTTTGGTGAGATCGGCGGCGTCGCGATCTTCTCGAGCGCCCTGGACGCCAGACACGCGCTGGCGCTCTGGACCGGCTACCTGGCCCGCTAAAGGAGCAGGCGAACGGTCGCGTGCATGCCGGATGCCGCGACCGTTCTTCTCTCCCTAGCCGCCGCGTGGTATAGTATCGGGGTTGCCGCGGGGAGACCCGGCAGGCGGCCGGGGTCCTCGGGCCCCGTACTTCACCCGGCCGGAGGCCGGGGGTGAATGCGTCCATTACGGCGCCACGGAGGGCGGCCGCGGGCTCAGAGAGGTTCATCCACATGGCGTCAGGCGTCACCATGCGCGCTCTTCTGGAGGCGGGGGTCCATTTCGGACACCAGACCCGCCGCTGGAATCCGAAGATGAAACCGTACATCTTTCAAGAGCGAAACGGTATCTACATCATCGACCTGTCGCAGACGCTGGCGATGCTGAACCGGGTTTATGACGCGGTCAAGCAGATGTCGCGCGACGGTCGCGTGATTCTGTTCGTCGGCACGAAGAAGCAGGCCCAGGACGTCGTCCGCGAAGAGTCGGAGCGCGCCGGTACGTTCTTCGTCAACCAGCGCTGGCTGGGCGGAACGCTCACCAACTTCGCGACGATCCAGAAGCGTATCTCGCGGCTGCGCGAGCTCGAGGGGATGCGCCAGCAAGGCACCTTCGATCTGCTCCCCAAAAAAGAGGTTGCGCGCCTCACCGACGAGCTCGAGAAGCTCGAGAAATTCCTCGGCGGGATCAAGGACATGCACCGGCTTCCCGACGCGATGTTCATCGTCGACCCGAAGAAGGAGCGCATCGCGGTCGCCGAGGCGCAGAAGCTGAAGATCCCGATCATCGCGGTGATCGACACGAACTGCGACCCCGACGAGATCGACTTCGCGATCCCCGGGAACGACGACGCGATCCGCAGCGTGCGGCTGATGGTCAGCACGATCGCGAACGCGATCGTCGAAGGAAAGACCGAGACCGAGTCCGCCTACGACGCGGCCGACTACGACGATCAGTATGCCGACATCGCCGCCGAGCCCGAGCCGGCCGGCGTCTAGCACGGAAAAACAGAAAAACGTGAACGTGGCTTACAAACCGACTGCGGACGAAATCAAACGCCTGCGGGAAGAGACGGGCGCCGGGATCTCGGATGTCCGCAACGCCCTGATCTGGGCCGAAGGCGACCACGAGCGCGCGAAGGCGCGCCTCGGCGAGCTGGGCCACGCCAAGGCCGAGAAGAAGGCCGAACGCGCTGCGAACGAAGGGCTCGTCGGATCGTACATCCATGCCGGCGGCAAGATCGGCGTGCTCGTCGAAGTGAACTGCGAGACCGACTTCGTTGCGCGCAACGAGCGCTTCCGGGAGCTCGTCCGCGACGTTGCGATGCACGTGGCGGCGATGTCGCCGCAGTACCTCAACCGCGACGCCGTTCCGGAGGCCGTCCTGACCGAGGTCAAGGCCGAGCTCCAGAAGACCGTACCGCCCGGCAAGCCGCCCGAGGTCGTCGAGAAGATCCTGGCCGGCAAGCTGAACAAATGGTACGAAGAGCACACCCTGCTCGAGCAGCCGTTCGTCAAGGACGACGCGCAGACCGTCGGCGAGCTCGTCAAGAGTGTCTCCGGTGTGCTCGGCGAGAAGATCGACGTCCGCCGCTACGTGAAGTTCGCCCTCGGCGAAGAGTAGCCGCCTCTGCCCTGAAAGGGACCCCGTGACTAGACCCGCCTACGAACGCGTTCTCCTCAAGCTTTCGGGCGAAGCGTTCGCCGGGCGGGGCGGGAGCGTCGACGTCGACACGACGACGGTGATGGCAAAGGAGATCGCACAGGTGCATGCCGACGGCGTCACGACGGCGGTCGTCGTCGGCGGCGGGAACATCTGGCGCGGCAAGATGCACGAAGCAGCGGGGATGGACCGTTCGACCGCGGACTACATGGGGATGCTGGCGACGGTCATCAACGCGCTCGCGCTGCAGGACTCGCTCGAGAAGATCGGCGTACAGTCGCGCGTGCAGACCGCGATTGCGATGAACGCGATCGCGGAGCCGTACATTCGCCGCAAAGCGATCCGCCATCTCGAGAAAGGCCGGGTCGTCATCTTCGCGGCCGGTACCGGCAACCCGTACTTCACCACCGACACGACGGCGGCGCTGCGTGCGGTCGAGATCGGCGCGCAGGCGATCCTCAAGGCGACGAAGGTCGACGGCGTCTACAGCGCCGACCCGTTCAAGGATCCGAGCGCAACCCGGTTCACCCACCTCGACTACCTGCGCGTCCTCGAGCTGGGCCTCGAGGTGATGGACTCGACCGCGCTGACCCTGTGCATGGACAACGCCCTGCCGATCATCGTCTTCGACATGCACGTCCCGGGCAACATCCGGCGGGTCGTGATGGGCGAGCAGATCGGGACGACCGTCGGACGGAGTGCCGCGCCGGTCCACGGCGAAGGGGTCGGCCATGCTGGATGACGTCTACCGCGACACCGAGTCGAAGATGAAGAAGGCGATCGAGGCGACCACGAGCGATTTCGCCTCGATCCGCACCGGCCGAGCGTCCCCCTCGCTCCTCGACCGCATCCACGTCGAGGCGTACGGCTCGACGCAGCCCCTCAAGGCGGTGGCGAGCGTGAACTCGCCGGACGGCCGTTCGCTGCTGGTCACCGCGTTCGACAAGAGCGTGGTCGGCGCGATCCGCAAGGCGATCGAAACCAGCGACCTCGGGCTCAACCCGAACGTCGACGGGGCGACGATCCGCCTCTCGATCCCGGCGCTGAGCGAAGAGCGCCGCAAAGACCTGGTCAAGCTGGTCAAGAAAAAGTCCGAAGAGCACAAGGTCGCCGTGCGCAACATCCGCCACAAAGCGAACGACGACGTGAAGGCGCTCGCGAAGAAGGGCACGATCACCGACGACCAGATCAAGCGCGGCACCGATCAAGTGCAGAAGCTGACCGACAAGTACATCAAACAGATCGACGATCTCGTCCACGGCAAAGAGAAAGAAATAATGGAGGTTTGATGACCTCCGTGACCTCTGACGATTTGGTGCTCCTACCGTGGGTACAGGCGCGAGCATTGCTGAGCGATCGGCCGCTTCGGTTTCGCGTGCTGACCCCGCCGTACGCCGCGATCGGCGTGGGGACGCTGCGCGCGCTCCGCGTCGCCGCGCTATCCGGGGAGCATGACGGTGCGTGGGAGCTGCTCGCCGGCTACGATGGCTACGAGCGAATCTGAGGTGGCGGCGATCCTGCGCCCGCCGCACGGTGTCACGCTCGACGCGACGCGGCTCCCCGCGCACGTCGCGATCATCATGGACGGCAACCGCCGCTGGGCGCGCGCCCGGCGCCTGCCGGCGATCGAGGGTCACCGCCGCGGGATCGTCGCGCTGCGCGAGATCACGCGCGCGTGCAGCGACTGGGGCATCCCGATGCTGACGGTCTACGGCTTCTCCACCGAGAACTGGAAGCGCGACAAGACCGAGATCTCGCTGCTGCTCGACCTGTGCGTCTACTTCGCGCGCAGCGAGCTCGCAGAGCTCGACCGGAACAACGTGCGGGTCAACGTGATCGGCCGCTACGACCTGCTCCCGCCGGCGTCGAAGGACGCGCTCGACCGGCTGGTCGCGAAGACCGCGCGCAACACCGGGCTCGTCCTCAACCTGGCGGTGAACTACAGCGCGCGCACCGAGCTGCGCGATGCCGTCGCGCGCATGATGCAGGACGTGCAGGCGGGCGCGCTGGCCCCCGAAGCGATCGAAGAACAGACGCTGGCCTCGTATCTGACCACGGCGGGGATGCCCGATCCCGATTTGCTGATCCGGCCCGGCGGCGAGTCACGGCTCTCGAACTTTCTGCTGTACCAGGTCGCGTACGCCGAGCTCGTGATGCTCGAAACGTTCTGGCCCGATTTCGGCCGCGACGCCTTTGCCGACGCCATCGCGGAGTATCAGCGCCGCAGGCGCCGGTTCGCCGGCGCATGACCACGAGTGCGGCATCGGCCGCAGCTGCCGCGCCGGCGGACGACCCGAAGCAGCGTGCCGTGAGCGGGCGGCGCATCCTGATCGGGCTGCTCCTCGCCGCGATCGGCGGCGCGGCGGTCGCGTGGCCGCCCGCGTTCACCGTGCTGGTGCTCGCCGTTGCGACGGGCTGTATCTACGAGTTCGCCGGATTGTCGGCGAAAAAGGGGCCGGCGCTGGAACTGCCGGTCGCGATCGCGGCGGTGTGGGCGTACGTGATCCTGACCCACTTCGGGCTGATCCACCGCTACGAGGGGCTGCTGCTCGCCGGGACCGTGATCGTGGCGCTCGCGACGGCGACCTTCACCGCCGAGTCGGGCTACTTGGCGCGCAGCGGCTACACGCTGCTCGGCGTGCTGTACATCGGCAAGCTGATGACGTATTTCATCGCGATCCGCGCCCTGCACGACGGCGTGATCTGGATGGTCTGGATCATCTTCCTCGTCGCGTTCACCGACATCTTCGCGATGCTGATCGGCACGGCGTTCGGCAAGCACCGGCTGACGCGTCTTTCGCCGAAGAAGACCGTCGAAGGCGCGGTCGGTGGTTTCGCGGCCGCGCTGCTCGCGGGCGCCGCGATCGGGCTCGTCCCCTCGGTCCACGTCGCGTGGTGGCAGGGCGTCATCGTCGCCGCGATCACCTCGCTCGCGGCGCAGGCCGGCGACCTCGTCGAAAGCGCGCTGAAGCGCGACGCGAAGGTGAAGGACGCGGGCTCGCTGATCTCCGGCCACGGCGGCGTCCTCGACCGTTTCGACTCGTACATCTTCGCCGGGGTGGCGTTCTACTTCGCCCTCTATTTGATCGGTGTGATCTCCGAGAATAGGCTGACGGGATCGTGAAACGGCGCGTCGCCATCCTCGGCAGCACCGGGAGCATCGGACGGCAGGCGCTGGATGTCATCGCGCGGCATCCGGGGCGCTTCGAGGTCGTCGGGCTCGCGGCGGGGCGCAACGTCGAGCTGCTCGCGGAGCAGACCGCGCGTTTCGGTCCGCGCGTCGTCTCCGACGCGAGCGACGGTGCGCGCGGGCTGCACGCGGTCGCCCGCGAGAGCGGGGCCGACATCGTGCTCGCGGCAACGGACGGCGCGGTCGCGTTCGACGCCGTCTTCGCCGCAGTCGACGGCGGGATCGACGTCGCGGTCGCCAACAAGGAGCTGATCGTCGCGGCGGGCGAGCTGCTGGTGGCGCACGCGCAGCGCAGCGGCGCGCAATTGCTACCGGTCGACAGCGAGCACTCCGCGATCTTCCAGTGCCTGCAAGGCGCGCCGCGCGAGCGCGTCGCGGCGATCGTCGTGACCGCCTCGGGCGGCCCGTTTCGCGACCGCACCGCCGACGAGATCGCGTCGGCGACGCTCGCCGAAGCGCTCGCCCACCCGACCTGGCAGATGGGCGTCAAGAACACGATCGACTCGGCGACGCTGATGAACAAGGGGCTCGAGGTGATCGAAGCCGCGAAGTGGTTCGGGCTCCCGGGCGAGCGGATCCACGTCCTCGTCCACCGGACCTCGGTCGCGCACGGGTTCGTCGTCTTCACCGACGGCAACGTGGTCGGTCAGCTGGCGGCACCCGACATGCGGCTGCCGATCGGTTACGCCCTCGCGTATCCCGATCGCCTCGACGACCGCCCGCGCAGCGACGACCCGATCGAGGCGCTCGGCGGTGAGCGCGGCGCCCCGACGACGACGCTGGGGTTCGAGCGGCCGGATCAAGGACGCTTCCCCTGCCTGCGGCTGGCCTACGAGGCCTTGGCCGCCGGAGGGACGGCGCCGGCGATCCTCTCGGCCGCGAACGAGGTAGCGGTGGCGGCCTTCGTGACGGGGAACATCCGCTTCGGTGAAATCCCCGTTTGCATCGAAACCGTCCTCGATCGGGTCGATACTAGAAACGTGAGCCTCGAAGCCGTTCGTGAGGCAGACCGCTCGGCCCGAGACGCGGCCCGGGCTTTCGTCGTTGAACGTACGACCGCGCGACACTGACCGGAGCCTATGACCGCCGAACGAATCATCGTCTACCTGTTGATGCTCTCCGTCCTCGTGGTGCTCCACGAGTACGGCCACTTCTTGGTGGCGCGCAGGAACGGCGTACGGGTGACCGACTTCGCGCTCGGCTTCGGGCCGACGATCGCCAAGTGGACCTCGCCGCGCAGCGGTACGACCTATCGCTGGAATGTCTTCCCGATCGGCGGCTACTGCCAGATGAAGGGCGAGGACGGGAAGTCGAACGAGGCCGAGCAGCAGCGCGAGTTCCGCAGCGCCGGGACCTACGATCACGACAACTTCCAGGCGAAGACGCCGCTGCAGCGGTTGGCGATCGTCGTCGCCGGCCCGATCGCGAACTTCATCGTCGCGCTGGTGCTGTTCTTCGGCGCGGCGCTCGTGTTCGGAGTTCCGGGCGGCAAGGTGACGACGCAGATCTTCCAGCTGATCCCCGGCTATCCGGCGGCGCGCGCCGGCATGCACGTGGGCGACCGGATCGTCTCGGTCGACGGCCTCACCGTCGCCGACGGCAACTCCCTCGTCCGGATCATCCACGCATCGTACGGCAAGCGGCTGCACGTCGTCTACGAGCGCGACGGCGCCGAAAAGGCAGTCGACGTCACCCCGATCGCGGGCCCCGACCGCAAGCCGATCGGCTACCTCGGATTCCAGCCGCTGCCGCTGACGCAGCGCGTCGGAGTCGTCGAGGCGGCGAGCTCGGCATGGGGCCAGTTCATCGGGATCACCGGCATGACGCTGGGCGCACTCGGTTCCCTGATCACCCATCCGTCGACGGTCGCGGGGCAGTTCCAGGGCCCGATCGGCATCGCGCGCGTCTCGGCGCAGGCGCAGCAGTTCGGTCCCGCGATCTTTCTCTCGCTGGCCGGAATGGTATCGATCTCGCTGGGGATCTTCAACCTGCTGCCGATCCCCGCGCTCGACGGCGGGCGCGCCGCCTTTATCCTGGTCGAGATGGTCCGTGGACGGCCGGTCGACCCGGAGAAGGAGGCGCTGGTCCACTTCGGCGGTTTCGCGATGCTGATCGTGCTGATGCTCGTCGTGTCGTACCAGGATGTCGGGCGCCTGATCGCCGGAAAAGGCGCGTTCTGACGCCATGATCCGTCTGCGCCGTCACACCAAGGCCGTGCTGCTCGAGAACAAGTCGGCATGGTCGAAGGACGCCAAGAAGGCGTGGATCGGCGGCGACCACCCGATCGTGGTGCAGTCGATGACGACGACCGACACCGCCGACGTCGACAAGACGCTGGAGCAGGTCTACGCGCTGGCGATGGCCGGCTGCGAGGTCGTGCGCGTCACCTGCCAGGACACCCGCGACGCCGCCGGGCTGCCGCAGATCGTCGCCCGCTCGCCGGTCCCGATCGTCGCCGACGTCCACTTCGACCATCGCATGGCGCTCGCCGCGATCGAGGCCGGCGTCGCGAAGCTGCGGCTCAATCCCGGCAATATCACCGACCCCGTGAAGACGCGTGAGGTCGTCAAGCTGGCGGTCGAGCGCGGGACCCCGATCCGCATCGGGGTGAACATGGGCTCGCTGGCGCGCGATCTCGAGCAGACGCTCGGCCATACTCCGGAGGCGCTCGCCGCCTCGGCGCTGCGCCACGTCGAGATCCTCGAGGAGCTCGGCCACACCGACATCGTCATCTCGGTCAAGGCGCACGATGCGGTCACCACGATCTATTCGTACCGGCTGCTCGCCAAGCAGCTCGACGCGCGCGGCACGCCGTACCCGCTCCACCTGGGCGTCACCGAAGCCGGCCTGCCGCGCGAAGGGACGATCAAGTCCTCGATCGGGCTGGGTGTGCTCCTCTTCGAGGGGATCGGCGACACGCTGCGGGTCTCGCTCGCCGCCGACCCGGTCGAGGAGGTCCCGGTCGCTTGGGGGATCCTCAAGGCGCTCGGCCTGCGTGAGAAGGGCTTCGACATCACGGCCTGCCCCTCGTGCGGCCGGGCCGAGATCGAGGTCGTCGAGCTTGCTCGAATGGTCGAGGCTATCGCCAAAGAGTACAACGCGCCCGTCAAAGTCGCTGTAATGGGATGTGTCGTGAACGGCCCAGGCGAGTCTAAGATGGCAGATGTAGGTATAGCGGGGGGTAAGGGCAAGGGCGCCATCTATCGCAAGGGCGAGCTGGTGGGGACCTATCCCGAAGCCGACCTCCTGGGCCGCCTGCGGCTCGAGATCGAAAAGGTCATCGAGGAGCAATACCCGGACTATAGACACGAAATTCACCGTGAAGCGACCACTGTTTAGCGCCCTTGCGGCGCTCGTCCCGAGCGGACGACTGATCGTAGCGACTGCAGCGACCGCCCTGGCCGCCTCGCTGTCGCTCGCGCTCGCGACCCCGGCGACGATCAGCGTCGACGGCCAGCGGCTCGCCTCGGATGTCGCGCCCGTGACGACGCCGGGCGGTAATGCGTATCTGCCGCTGCGTGCCGTCGCCGAAGCGGCCGGAGCGCGGACCACGTTCGACATGGCGAAGGCCGAGATCGGGGTGTATCGCGGGACCGACGTGCTGGTGATGCACACCGGCTCGACCGCGGCCACGTTCAACGGACATGCCGTCACCCTGGCACACGCGCCGTTCACCGTGCGCGGCCGGACGATGGTCGCCGGCGCCACGATCGCGCGGGCGTTCGGCTCGACGGTCCGCTTCGACGCGAAGCATAGCCGGGTGATCGTCCGCACGCCGGGCGTGGTTGTCGCAGGCGCGGCCGACGACGAACCGTAGCGTGCCGCGGGCGGAGTGGCGCCTGCCGTTGGTGTTCGCCGTTCTTCTCATGATGATCCTTGGCGTCTTTATGTTCCGGGGGTTCCTTGGTGCGTACGCGCTGTTTGCGGGAGCGCTACCGTTCGTTCCGATAGCGGGCGTCGAGAAAGACATGGCGCGCGCTACCGCCGGCTTGGTCATCGCGGTGATTGTGGTTCTGGCCCTCGTCGCGAGCACGCTGCGCCCGCTCTGGTCCCGGCGTACGTATCTCCCGTAGGCGTCGGAGCGGGGCGGGACCAACGATGAGCCCTAGCGCACCTCGCGCGAGCGGATCGCGCATCGCGCTCAACGCTGCGGTGGCGATCGTGCTGATCGTCGTGGGCACGCGCACCACCGGTCCGCAGGCGACGATTTCGTACGTGCTCGGCGGGATCATGGCGCTCAGCGCCCTCGCGCTCGGCATCATCGCGCTCAGGAACAAACGAGCGTCGAGCTAGGCTAGTCAACACGTCCGCCCGCTCGGGTGTGATCCTGCGGCGTCCGGGTACGACGATCGTACACGTTCGAGGAGCTGCAGATGGACGTTGGCAAGGTTACACGGCGCCGCTTTCTGGTGCGGGCGGCGCTGCCCACGATCGCCGCGGGGGTCGCGCTGGGCTCGCCGCGGCTGTGCGCGCTCGCTCAGACGGCGGTGTCGACCTCGGTGCTGCCGGCGAGCGGCCCGGGGCCGATCCCGGTCACGCTGAACGTGAACGGGCGCCCGCACGAGCTGCGCATCGAGCCGCGCGTGACGCTGCTGGACGCGCTGCGCGAGCGGCTCGCGCTGACCGGAACCAAGAAGGGCTGCGACCAAGGTACCTGCGGCGCGTGCACGGTGCTGGTCGACGGGCGGCGCGTCAACGCGTGTCTGACGCTGGCGGTGATGGCGCAGCACAAGGCGATCACCACGATCGAAGGGCTCGCCGACGGCGACCAGCTCCATCCGATGCAGGCCGCGTTCATCGCGCACGACGGGTTCCAGTGCGGGTATTGCACGCCGGGGCAGATCGTGTCGGCGGTCGCCCTGCTCGCCGAGAAACGCCCGACCGACGAGCAGTCGGTGCGCGAGTGGATGAGCGGGAACATTTGTCGCTGCGGAGCGTATCCGAATATCGTGGCGGCCGTGCGCGCCGCCGCCGGGCACGCGTCGTGAACGCGTTCCGCTACGCGCAGGCGCGCGATGCCGCGTCGGCGATGGCGGCGCTCGCCGCCGACCCGCGGGCGCGCTATATCGCCGGCGGCACGAACGTCGTCGATTTGATGAAAGAAGGCGTGGAACGCCCCTCGCTGCTGGTCGACATCACGCAGCTCCCGCGCGGGGTCGACCGCACCGCGAGCGGCGTGCGCGTCGGCGCGCTGGCGCTCATGAGCGACGTCGCCGACCATCCCGCGATCGCGCGCGACTATCCGGTCGTCGCGCAGGCGCTGCTCGCCAGCGCGTCGCCGCAGCTGCGCAACATGGCGACGATCGGCGGCAACCTGATGCAGCGCACGCGCTGCGCGTATTTCCGCGACGTCTCGCAGTCGTGCAACAAGCGCGCACCAGGGACCGGCTGCGCGGCGATCTCGGGCCTGAACCGGGGGCACGCCGTCGTCGGCGGGAGCGAGCAGTGCATCTGCACGCACGCCTCCGATCTCGCGGTCGCGCTGTTGAGCGTCGATGCGGTCGTCCACGTACAGGGCCGCGCCGGCGAGCGGAGCATCCCGCTCGAACGGTTCTACCTG
>CALEOJ010000035.1 GCA_937910425.1 uncultured candidate division WPS-2 bacterium | reverse complement strand
GGAGCGAGCGCGCCGCGCGATCGTCGACTGCGGCGACGCGTCCGCCGAACGTCGGCGGTCGCGCGATGCGCGCGAAGTGCATCCCCGCGACGCGGACGTCGCTGCCGTAAACGGCCGTCCCATGGACCTTCGCCGGGACGTCGAGCCGCAGCGGCGAGGTGCCGATGATCCGGAACGCACTCGGATCCTTCAGCGCGACTTGCACGGGCACGGGCAGCGCGCCGGCCTCGGCCGCGAGGTCGCCGTACGCCGCCTGCAGCGCGCCGCAGCGCACGATTCCGTCCGCCGTCGTGCAGGACGACGAGGCGACATTCCAGCGTTTCGCGGCGGCGGCCACGAGCATCGCGCGCGCGGTCGCGCCGGCGACGCGCAGCGGCTCCCACGACGACGACGTGCTGGTGCTCCCGCCGGTCGTCATACTGCCATACTTGGGGTCGGCGAGCGCCGCTTCAACGCGCATCCGCTCCATCGGGACATCGAGCTCCTCCGCGACGAGCATTGCCAGCCCGGTGAAGACGCCTTGCCCCATCTCGCTCTTGGCCAGGAGCATCGTGACGACCCCGTCGTCGCCGACGCGGACGAACGTGCCGAGCGGGAAGACGGTCTCGGGTCGCGCGACGGCCAGCGGCGGAAGGCCGACCTCGAGCGCCAAGCCCGCGCCGAGCGCCGCGGTCGCGCGGAGGAAGTCGCTGCGCGCCATCATGTCGGCCTCGCGGCGCGCCCGATCGCGCGTTCGATCCGGGCGTAGCAGCCGCAGACGCAGAGGTTTCCGCCCATCGCCGCGTGGATCTCGGCGGCGCCCGGCTCGGCTGTCGTCGCGAGCAGTGCGGCGGCGCTCATCAACTGGCCCGGCTGGCAGTAGCCGCATTGGGGAACCGACTCGGCGACCCAGGCCGCACGGAGCGCGAGCTCGGCGGCGCTCGCGCCGAGCCCCTCGATGGTCGTGATCCGCTTCCCACCGACGGCGCCGGCGTGGACGGTGCACGAGCGCGTCGCGACGCCGTCGACGTGGACCGTGCAGGCGCCGCACTGGCCCGTCCCGCAACCGTACTTCGTCCCGGTGAGGCCGAGCAGGTCGCGCACGACCCACAGGAGCGGCATCTCGGGGGGCGCGTCGACCTGGTGAGCGACGCCGTTGATCGTGAGCTCAAGCATCAGCCAGCCTCCGAACGGTGGGGGCCAGCATGCGCCGCGCGCGTGAATGCGCCATGAAGGCCGCGCGCCGCGCCGTTCACACCTCGGACATGGCTTCTTCCGGCGGATCGGCGACGATTGGACGATGACCACGATCTCCGCCGATTCCCCGAACGCCGCCGCGCTGCGCACGATCCTGCACGGCCGCCGCGCCGTGCGCAGCTACACCTCGACCGCCGTCGACCGGGAGACGATCGACGAGCTCATCGCCGACGCGGTCAGCGCGCCAAGCGCGATCAACCGCCAGCCCTGGGCGTTCGCGGTGTTTCAGGGCGCCGCGCTGCTCGACCGCTTCGGCCGCGAAGCGGCGGGGCACCTCGAGCAGCTCCACGCGATTCTGACGCCCGAGGCCCGGGCGCGGATGGCCGAGCCGAACGCGATCTTCCACGGCGCCTCAACGCTCGTGGTGATCTGCGCGACCTCCAACGACCGGCAAGCGGCCGAAGACTGCTGTCTCGCAGCCGAGAACTTCATGCTCGCGGCGCACGCCCTCGGCCTCGGGACGTGCCCGATCGGCTCGGCCCGCGAGTGGCTCGAGCTGCCCGAGACGCGCGCGCGGTTGGGGCTCGGCGCTCTCGTTCCCGTCTTCCCGATCGTCGTCGGCTACCCGGCCGCCGTTCCGCCCGCCCCGGGGCGCAACGCTCCGGTCGTGCTCCGGCCCGACGTGCGCTGACGTAGGCGCCGCCGCTTTCAGCCTTTGGGATAACCGACCGATTGCGCCAGATAGATGGCCTGCGATGGTTTCAGGTTCAACCGCTTTGCGAGCGTCGCGCCGGGTACCGAACTGCGCAGGACCGTCGCCAAGCCTTCAGAGGCGCAATACAGGTAGACGTTCTGCGCGATCACCGCACAGTCGGCGACGCCGTTGAGCAGGCGCTGGTCGGCGGAGAGATTCCCCAGCCGGGCGGCGTCGGAGACGTACACGAGATTGAGCGGAGCAGTCGCGACGTATGCCTGACCGGTCGTCGTCTCGGCGCGAATGTCGTCCGGCAGGTATTGTGTCAGCCGATTCGCCTTCGGTTCGTAGGTCCAGACGCCGTCCGCCATCGCGAGGTAGAGGTCGACGTCGTACGACTCGTGCGCGCTGGGCGCGGTTCGGAGGCCGTTCTCCAGCCGGTTGATGCCCCAGGCGGCCCACAGGAGATCCGCGAGGATCTGCGGCGGCAGCGCTCTCGGCGCGTACTCGCGCGTCGAGCGCCGCGCTAGCAACGCCTCCATCAAGGGCTTCCCGCCCGTGGTTCGCGGCGGCGGGAGCTGCACGGACGCAGCCTGGGCCGTCACACGACGCGGGATCGCCGCGCTTACCACCACCGATAGTACCGAAAGGCTTGCCGCCCGGCGCGTGATCATCATGCTCGGGAGCGTAGCGGCCGCGTGTGAACGCGCCAAGAACGCCGGTCAGAAGACCGGCTTAGTTCCCATCCCTTGGCGGAGAGTCTCTCGCTTCCATCTCAGCGATGTGGCGT
The DNA here is from genome assembly GCA_937910425.1 of uncultured candidate division WPS-2 bacterium. Taxonomy (GTDB): domain Bacteria; phylum Vulcanimicrobiota; class Vulcanimicrobiia; order Vulcanimicrobiales; family Vulcanimicrobiaceae; genus Vulcanimicrobium. The sequence goes on along the minus strand of CALEOJ010000035.1, from coordinate 7,831 downwards.
GCTAAGCGGGCACGGTCCACGACTCTGCGCTCGTGCAAACCCTCCCCGATTTCATGCTCGAAGTCCGTCGCGCGCACCGAAAACGATATGCGTGTCCCGTCGACCGCTCTCACTTCTGCTTCGGCACGGACCTTGCGCCCGACAGGCGTTGCCGCGAGATGCCGCACGTTGACCTCCGTACCGACCGCGGTTTCGTTGCCATCGAGGTACGGCCGGATCGCGTCTAGCGCCGCGTTTTCCATGAACTTGATCATGACCGGCGTCGAAAGGACCGGCGGGAGGCTCGCGTCCTTGAATGTGTTCGCTAGGTCCTCGCGCCGGACGACCGCCTCGAATGACCCCTTTGCACCGATCGGAATTGGTCGCATGAGGTTCCCTTCTCGGTCGTCTCCGCCGGGCCTAGGCGCCGGCCGGCGGGGACGCGGCGGATCATCATGCGCGGGAGCGTAGCTCTCCCCTTCATGGGTGCACTGAAAGAGGCCAGGGAGATTATCGCTCGGCTCAATCGAATTTTCCGCAGTGCGACGTTAATAGTACAAATCAGAATTGCCGCCAGTGTGAATGAACAAGATGTTGTCGTCCTTTGAAAAGCGCCCAGTAGCGGCATAGTCAATGACGCCCGCTGCGATGATGCCGAGCGTCTGCGTCACGATCCGGCAATGCGCTGGATCGTCGGCGGCAAAGCGGCCAAAGGTGGTGCAGCGTCACCGAGCCAGATGGGCCGCTTCGAGACGCAATGGCTCGCCGAACCTGGAAATCTTCGTGCACTCGCCAACCTCTCCGGCGACTGGATCGATAGCGTTCGCGAACGTCGGTCAACCCAGGAAATCGTGTTGGACATGGATTCGAGCGTAAGCCCTACGCATGGCGAACAAGAGCAGAGCGTTTGGAATGGCCACTACGCCTGCACGTGCTATCATCCGCTCTTCGTCTTCAACCAGTTCGGAGATTTGGAACGATGCGCGCTTCGCCCGGGAAACGTTCATAGCGCCGACGGTTGGGAGAGCGTGCTCAAACCAATCGTTGCACGTTACCAAGGCAAAGTTTCCCGAATCGTATATCGTGCCGACGCCGCCTTTGCCATGCCGGGTATGTACGAGTTTCTTGAGGCCGAAGGGCTCGAGTACGCGATCCGGTTACCTGCAAACCAAGTCTTGCAAGAGCGAATCAGCCATTTGCTCAAACGGCCGGTCGGCCGACCGCCGCATGACGCGCGACGCTCCTATGCAAACTTTCGCTATCAGGCGGGAAGTTGGACGAAGCCGCGTCGGGTTATCGCTAAGGTCGAGTGGCATCCCGGCGAACTCTTTCCTCGCGTCGGCTTCATCGTCACGAACATGATGCGCCCTGCCAAAAAGATCGTGGCCTTTTACAACCAACGCGGTACTGCCGAGCAATGGATCAAGGAAGGAAAGGGCGCGATCAAGTGGACGCGGCTGTCGTGTCGCTCGTTCAGCGCCAACGCGGTTCGTCTCTCATGCGTTCGACGGCAAACGACGGGAGAGGTGCGTCCGAATGAGCATCAGATTGGCTTTTTCAACGCCCGGAGGCGCGTGAGCCCGTTTCTCGCGTCCCAAACGGGGTCCAACCCCCGAATCACATCGCCGGGCCGCGCCCTGCAAGGCGGGAAACCCACAGGTGAGCAATGAGTACACCCCAGACCCACGCGTTGACGTTCCCGAGGTCGGTGACGTTCAGCGTATCGAGGTTAGGTGGAGGAATGAACGATGGAAGTGCCAACGCCAAAGAATCCCGACACCAGCGGACTTCCGAACAAAAAGACTCTGTTATCAATGGCGCCGCTCCCCGTCCCGGTGCTCAAGTCCCTGCTTAATCTCTCGCCCGGGGTCGCCGACACGGACGTTATCGCCGGCCACGACATGAGCGACGAAGAACTCGCCAAAGCCATCACCAAAGCGGACGCCGTCCTTGGAGACTTTACCTTCAAGCGTGGGATCGGGCGAGATTTGCTGGCGAAGGCAGGACCACTCAAGCTCAAGCTGATCCAGCAGCCCAGCGTCGGTTATGAGCACATCGACATCAAAGCTTGCTCGGAGCGGGGAATCCGGGTGGCCAACACGCCAGGCGCAAATACCGTCAGCGTAGCCGAGCACACCATCGCCTTCGGACTGGCCATGCTGCGAAAGCTCATTCCCGCCAACCGCAGCGTGCGCGAGGGCCGATGGGAGCAGACGGCGCTCCACCCCTCCGAGCTGCAGCACAAGACGTGGGGTATCGTCGGCCTCGGCCAGATCGGGCGCGACGTGGCCCTCAGGCTCAGGCCGTTCGGCTTGAACAAAGTGCTTTATTACGACGTGCGCCAAGCTCCGAAGGAAGTCGAGGCGCAGTGCGGCGTGGAATACTGCGCCCTTCGGACGTTGCTGATATCCAGCGATATCGTGAGTTTGCACGCGCCCTCGACCGAGGCCAACCGGAACATGATCGGTGCCAACGAGCTTTCCTCCATGAAGGATGGGGCATACCTGATCAATGTGGCCCGCGGAAGTCTCGTCGACGAGACCGCTCTGGCGCAGGCGCTGCGCGACGGAGTGATCGCCGGCGCGGCCATTGACGTTTTTGCCGAAGAACCGCCGGGCGCAGCTGATCCCTTGCTCAAGGTCGAGGAAGACAAGCTTCTGCTGTCGCCGCACATCGCCGGCGTATCCAGCGAAAGCGCTCGTAGGATCATGATCATGGCGGTCGAAAACGTCGGACGCGCGCTCGCCGGACTGGATCCGCTTTACGTCATCAACCCATAGCATTCGGGAGGTCCCAACATGGCTGACCCGGTCGCGCGGCGGAACGAAACGGCGCCGCTTGAAGCGAGCAATAAAGATCTGCAGACGATCAAAGCGGAGAGAACAATGATCGGCGCGGAGCTCCTGATGGAGACAGCCGCCGAGCGCGGGGTCGAAGTATGCTTCGCCAACCCCGGAACCACCGAGATGCCCATGGTGGAGGCTCTGGACGGCGCGCCGAAGATACGTCCGATCCTGTGTCTGTTTGAGGGCGTATGCACCGGCGCCGCAGACGGTTACGGCCGCATGGCCGAAAAGCCGGCCATGGCCTTGCTGCACCTCGGTCCCGGACTGGCGAACGGCCTTTGCAATCTGCACAACGCGCGCCGGGCGCATACACCGATGCTGGTCGTCGTAGGCGAACACGCCACCTGGCACCGGCCCTACGACCCCCCTCTCGCCATGGACATCGAAGCGCTCGCCGGCACTCTCAACGGATGGCGAAGAACTACGTCGCGCGCTCAGAACCTCGGCGTGGACGTCTCCGACGCCTTGGCGGCAGCCCGGCGCGGACAAGTGGCTACTTTGATCGTGCCTTTTGACCTTCAGACCAAACCCGTCGTCGCACAGCCGGCGCCAGAGGCTCCCTCGCCTTCCAAAGCGGTCGATGAACAGGCGATCACGAACGCCGCCAGACTCCTGAAGCGCGGCAAGAAGGCGGTGATCATACTTGGGGGCCGGAGCCTTTCGCGGGAAGGACAAATGAAAGCGGCCTGCATACAGGCCGCCTGCGGGTGCGATCTGATCGCCGAGACCTTCCCCGCCCGCATGGAGCGCGGCGTCGGCATGCCGCACATTGACCGAATCCCTTACGTGCCGGCTGTCGCGCAGAACCTTCTAGATTCTTATGAGGCGGTCGTTTTGGCCGGCGCCCCGGCGCCCGTCACCTTTTTCGGCTACAAGGATACGCCCCCCAGCCTTCTGAGCGCCGCTCAAGAGGTCGTCGCTTTGGGAGAGGGGCCCGATGCGCTCGCGGAATTGGGCAGACTCGCCGAGGCGTTGGGAACGCCGTCCGCGCCCCCAAAAGAGCTTCTGACCCGCGCCGGCGAGATCCCTACGCCGACAGGCGCACTCACGCGCGACAAGGTTTGCGCGCTGCTGGCGGCTATGCAACCTGAGGGAGCTGTGGTGATGGACGAAGGCAACACCACCAGCCAATCTTACCACTATTTCGCCACCCTCGCGAAACCGTTCACGCTGCTGACTTTGACCGGCGGCGCTATTGGCCAGGGCGCGCCCTGCGCCACCGGAGCGGCCGTGGCTTGTCCGGGCCGAAAGGTCATCGATTTCCAGGCCGACGGCTCCGCGCTCTATACCGTCCAGGCCTTGTGGACCCAGGCGAAAGAAAAGCTGGACGTGGTGACGCTGATCTGTTCCAACCAAAGCTACGACATTCTGAAATTCGAAGCTTCCCAGTTGGGAACCCGCCAACTGGGCCCCACGGTCAAGAGACTTACCGATCTGTCCGGCGTTGATTGGGTCAAACTCGCCGAGGGCCTGGGGGTGCCTTCCGTGGCGGTCGCGACAGCGGAAGAACTATCCTCCGAGCTCTCTCAGGCGCTCGCTGAGAAGGGTCCCAGGCTCATCGAGATGGAGCTCTCTTAGCCCGCATTCACCGGATGAATTCGAGTCTCGCCGTAGACGAGGTTCTCGTGCGGCTGAACGCGACGCGCGACGGCTTGACGTCAAGCGAGGCCGCCCGTCGATTGACCCAATTTGGCCCGAACGCACTGCGCGGTCACACCACTGGGCCGCTCGACGTTGCGATCGGGCAACTCAAGAATCCGCTGTTGTTGTTGCTCGCGGCGACCGCGATTATCGCCCTCGTTCTGCGTGACCGTACCGATGCCGTCATCATTCTCGGCATCGTCGTCTTGAGCGTCGGACTAGGATTCGTCAACGAATACCGGTCGGTATGGGCGATTGCCGATCTGCGCGCACAGGTGCACCAAACGGCCCGGGCGCTGCGCGACGGCCGATCGAGCAGTGTCGATGCGGCATCGCTCGTTCCTGGGGACATCGTGGCCCTCAATGTCGGCGACATCGTTCCCGCGGATCTCCGGCTCTTCGAGACGCAAGGTCTAGCCTGCGATGAGGCGATGCTTACCGGTGAGTCGATGCCAGCTGAAAAATCGGTTGTGGCCGACCCTGTCGGCGCGTCCGTCAGTCTCCGATCGTCCGCCCTGATGGGGACGGTCGTTCGCGCGGGCAGCGCTCGGGGCGTCGTCGTCGGGACCGGAGCTGAGACGGAGTTAGGTAGCATCGCGTCGCGCGTCGGCGCTGGGATGCCCGAGACGGCATTTCAACAGGGCCTCCGAGCCTTCTCCGGCCTGCTGGTGTGGATCACCGTCCTCGTCACCTCGATCGTCTTCGTCGTCAACGCGCTCGTCCGCCATTCTGTGCTCGAATCTCTTTTGTTCGCATTGGCAATTGCCGTGAGCTTGACGCCGCAGTTATTGCCAGCGATCGTCACCGTAAGCTTGGCGACGGGCGCCCGACGGATGGCGAAGCGCTCCGTTCTGGTCAAACGGCTCGTGAGCATCGAGGATCTCGGCAATATGACGGTGCTCTTTACCGACAAGACCGGGACGCTCACCGAAGGACGGGTGACCTTCACGGCCGCCCTCGACGTCGGCGGCACAACCTCGCCCGAAGTGCTTCGGCTCGGACTGCTCTGTACGGCTGCCGGCGGCACCGGTACGGTCGCCACGCCCGGCAGCGTGACCGGCGCGCTCGACGCGGCGCTGTGGGCATCTCCCGAGTCGCGTAGCACGGACATCGGCCGCTGGCGCCGCATTGCGGAAGCGCCGTTCGATTACGAGCGCCGGCTGATGTCGGTGCTCGTCGATGACGGAACGCAACGACTGCTCGTAACGAAGGGGGCCCCGGAGTCCGTTCTCGCGCGCTGCAAGATCGTTTCTCCCGGTTTCCAAGCGTTACTCACCGCGCAGTTCGCCGCCGGGGCGCGCGTGGTTGCGGTTGCGACGCGCGAGTTGCCCGGTATCGAGACTCTCGGGGCCGCCGACGAAAAGGACCTCGTTGCGGCCGGGATCCTCGTATTTGTCGATCCGCCGAAGGTCGATGCCGCCGCGTCAATCGCGCGTCTCGAACGCTTGGGGATAACCGTCAAGATCATCACCGGCGACAACGAGCTGGTCGCGCAGAAGGTCTGCCGCGACCTCGGCATTCCCGCGAGCGGCACGCTGACCGGAACCGCGCTAGCGCAAATGGACGACGCAGAGCTCGCCAAAGCGCTCGTCGTTACGACGATTTTCGCTCGCGTTTCACCGGAGCAAAAAGCGCGGCTCATCAAGCTGCAACGGGCGACGGGCGCCGACGTGGGATTTCTCGGTGACGGCGTCAACGATGCGGTTGCCCTGCACGATGCGGACGTCGGGATCTCCGTCGAGTCGGCCGCCGACGTCGCCAAAGACGCCGCCGATATCGTGCTCGTCACGAAAGACCTCGGTATCCTCGCCGAGGGTGTCGTCGAGGGTCGCCGCATTTTCGCCAACACGATCAAATACGTGCTGATGGGCACCTCGTCCAATTTCGGCAACATGCTGAGCACAGCAGTCGGCTCCATGTTTCTGCCGTTCTTGCCGTTGCTGCCCTCGCAAATTCTGCTGAACAACCTCCTCTACGACGTCAGCGAGATGACGATTCCGACGGACAACGTCGACGAAGAGCAGCTCCATCGGCCGGCCCACTGGGATATGCGCCTCATCCGGCGCTTCATGATCGTGTTCGGCCCAATCAACGCGTTCATGGACTTCTCAATCTTTGCCGTCATGATCGTCGCGCTTCATGCGGGCCCGACGTTGTTCCGTTCGGGATTTTTCGTGGAGTCGTTCATGACCCAAACGCTGATCGTCTTTGCGATCCGTACGCGTCGTGTGCCATTCTTTCGAAGTCGGGCAAGCCGGCCGCTCGCGGTGACGACGATCGGTGTCGCGATCATCGGCGCGGGACTCCCGTTCGTGCCCGTCATCGGATCGTTCTTCGGATTCGCTGCTCTGCCGCCCGTGTATTTCGGCCTGTTGGCCATGCTCGTGGTCGTCTACCTGGTATGCGTAGAAACCGCCAAGACGTGGTTCTTTCGGCATACGCGGCTTCCGTCCTCGGCCGCTAACGCAAAGGCGATAGCATGACAAGACTTCCGTTAGCGACGGTATCGCGGCGGGAGCCACTGCGCGGGCGCGGATCTCTCTTGCGTCGCAGGGATCGACGCGCCTCCAACAGTGCGACCAGAACGCGCGGCGCGGTGTCGCGCGAGACAGCGCTGAGGAAGCCCGTGCGTCCGCATTCTATCAAAATTTCATCGAGTCGAGAGCCCGCCGGGCGGGTTCCGGCCGGCTATCGGGCCTACGCGGTGCAATATTCCGAGCTTCGCGGTACGCGGCTTCTATCTCGATGACGCGTGCGCGGCTGTGTGATCAAGTAGCGAGGAGCTGTCCGTGATGGCAGGAACGTCCATGGCGCAGCAATCAGCCGGCGACTTCCCTTTAACATACGTGCAATCAGAAAGCTTGCCGTCGGGCTCGCTCGGGCCGGCAATTTTTCAAGAGCGCTGGACTATGCCATTACCGCGTACGATATGGCTGAACAAAGCGGCGCTCTCGATCAAATCAGTCGGATCGAGCGCCTTGCAAAGAAGTTGGAATGGCTCCGCCGGAGGCATTGATGGTCAACGAATCCCAGGGTGGACGGTACTGCACCACGATGCTACATTCAGGCCGTGAAACGCGAGATCACCCAGTGGGAGCTGCGTAACGACGGCGGCGAGGTTATGCGGGTTTAGCTGAGTGTTCTTGCTCGTGGGCTCTTTCGGATTTACTCTTAGGGCGTGGATTAAGCCGCAAGTTGATGTCGCTGTGTACGACCGCGACAGCGACAGTTAGAGCGAAGCAGGTGCGTGAAGACCCCTGCGGAACCCATCGCCGCAGGCAGGCTTGCTCGCATTGCTCCTGATCAGAGACTTCCGTGACGGGATACGATCGATGATGAAGTTACTCGTCGCAGGCGGTGCTCTG
>CALEOJ010000034.1 GCA_937910425.1 uncultured candidate division WPS-2 bacterium | reverse complement strand
GTGACTGGAGTTCAGACGTGTGCTCTTCCGATCTAGGGTTTATGTTTCATGCCAGCGCACGGCGGGCGCCTGCTCGCGGCCGAAAGCGCGCTCGACGCGCGCCGCGACGGCCTTCGCGTTCGTCGCGTCGCTCCAGGCCGAGAGTGCGGTCGCTGCCCGCGCCCGCACGAGCGGGTCGATGTCGCGATCCAAGAGCGCCAGCAGCGGCGTCGCGAGGGTGGTGGATCCCGGATTCTTGGCCGCCTTGCAGCGCCAGGCCGCATCGACCGCGGTCACCCGGACCGGAGCGGCCCGGTCGGCCAGCATTTCGGCAACCAACTTGGTTTCGAGAGGGGTCTTAGCGGCCAAGAGACCATACCCGTACACCGCCAGAGCTCGGAGCGGAACGTCTTGCGCCGCGGTCGCGTTCTTTAGGGGCCCGGCCGCGCGAGGATCTCCGGTTCTCCCGAGCGCCAGCGCCGCCCGCCCCGCCAGTCTCGCGTCACCCGACGCAAGCGCGGCGGTCAGCTCGTCGGAAAACGTCCGGGTGCTCTCGAGCTCAACCAATCGCCGATAACCAAGCTGTTCGTCCGGAGCAGCCGAAACCGGCGCGAGGACACCCGCCGCGGTAACGACCCCCGCGATGGTAAGGACCGCACGAACCTTGATGCAAGCGGTAGTCCAGCCGATAACATTCATGGGTTCGCTTACGTTACTGAGTCAGGTCGATTTTCATCCACGAGGTTCACCCCCACTAATGTCAACCCCAGAACGCAAACCCGGAAGCGGCATGTCAGTCCGCGAAGCCGGCCAAAAAGGCGGCGAGACCGTCAAGAAAAAGTATGGGCCCGAGTTCTATGAGATGATCGGGCGCAAGGGCGGCCAGGCCACCAAGAAAGCCCACGGCCACGCCTTCTACGAAGCCATCGGTAAGAAGGGCGGCAAGAAGGGTGGCGAGGCGACTCGCGACCGCTACGGCCCGGCGTTCTACGAAACGATCGGTCAGAAGGGCGGCCAGAAGGTCAAAGCTCTGATCGAACAGGGCAAGAAGGCCGCGGCTGAAGCCGCCGAGGCGGAAAAGAAAGCCAGCTAAAGGAGTGCCCGGCGTTCGCCGGACGGCCGTTGTAGGGGCGGCCTTCCTCCTTTTGTCGTCAGCCTGGGCGACCGCCGAGTCTCCGCAACAGCATACGCTGCCGGCGGGCACGGCGGTCGTCTTCGTTACGGATGCGCCGCTCGACGCGGGCCGGCGCGAGGGCACCGTCGTCAACGTCCACCTGCGAAACAATCTCGTGCTCGACGGTACCGTCCTGGCTCCCGCCGGGACGCGCGCCGAGCTTCTCGTCGGCGGGAACACCCTGCCCGACGGTAAGCGCCAGCCTGTGCTCACGCTCGACCGCTTCACGATCAACGCCGGCTTGATGCCGGTGAAATCCGTCGAACCGCTCGTGCCGCCGATCCCGTCCGGGACGGAGATCGAAGCGCGTACCCTGGCGGAGGTCGACCATATCGGCGACCGCTGGTCGATCCGGATCCCGTTCCCGTTCCAGCTCTCCGGTGACCGGCCGGCCTCCGCGTACACGCCGACGCCGGCGCGTACGGCATCGGCGCGCGTCATGATGAGGCCGGAAAAGAGGCCGACGCCTAGCGCCACGCCGACCGCAGCCCCCGTCCCGGCGACGCCCGACCCGTCCGCGACGAAGATACCGGGCAATTGAGCGCGAACGGCCGCGCATGATGCGTCGCCGTTCGTCCTTTCTGCTCGCGTGCGTGTTGGCGCTCGCGCCGTTTGCCGCCCGCGCAGCGGACGCACCCGCAGCGGCGCCGACCGCTGCTCCCTCGCCGAGCGTCGCTGAGGCGGCGTTCCTCAAGAAGGTGATGACGGAGCTGCCGAAGCGGTATCCGACGACGCAGTCCGCGACAAAAGCCGGCTACGTGCGGTACACGAACGAAGACGATACCGGCGCGATCAGCTACGTCAATATCAAGGCGTGGGATACGACCGATCCGGGCGTTCCCGCCCAGCTATGGTACGACGTCAAGGGGCGTCTGATCGGCGCCGACTTCAGCGTCCGCCGCAGCGCCGACGCGACGCCCGCGCCGAAGCCCGCGCGCCCTTCGCTGTTCGGGATCGACCCGCAGCGCGTGATCACCATCGGCGCGCACATCCACTACGTCACCTGCGACAAGATGAGCGGCAAATGCGTCTACGGCAAGGCCGTCGGCGCGAAGAAGTACGCCGCCGTCGGCGACGTGGAACACCCGACCGCGGACGGTTTGGTGAAGGCCGGCGCGGTGAAGGACGCCGCGAACGTCAGCGCGGTGTTCCTCTATCCCGCGATCTACGACGTCCCGGTGTGGATCGTGCCAAACCCGCTGGGCCAGTTCGCCGACAAGAATCCGAACGTCACGCCCAGCCCCATGGCGGGCAAGGGCGAAGACGACCCGATGTAGGGTGATGCGCTCGCGAATCCTCGCGCTCTGCGCGCTCGCGCTGACCGCCCAAGTACCGGCGCCCGCGCAGGGCCCGTCGACGCTCCCCGAGATCGGTCGCGTCCACTCGAAGGGGTTGTGTACGACCGTGCGCGACAGCGTCGCGCCGATGGTGCTCGGCCTGATGAAGAGCGACGAACTCGTCGGCGCCGGACACCGCGCGTTCCTCAAGATCGCCGACGATTCCAGGACCGATTCGAGCAAGCTCGGGCTTGCGATGCAGGTCGACCAGCTCTACCTGCGCAGGGCGGCCGACGCCATGGCGCACAATCTCCGCATCATCGACAAGCTCCTCGCCGACGACAAGCAATTTCCGAAAAAGGCGGCGACCGACGACGAACGCATCGCGCAACTCTTGAAGGAGCAGATCGCGTCCGTCGCCGCGCAGCAGCGCAAGACCCTCGATATCATGAACGGGGCGCTGGAGACCGAGGAGCTGGGCCGGATGCAGAATGATTTCGGCGGCGGCAGCACCGTCATGGGCGCAACGGCCGGCACGAACGCACCAAAGGGTTCGCTGTCCTCGCCTGAGCGCGGCCCGGACCCGAGCGGATCGTTCGTCGGTGTCGCTGGTCTGAGCATGCCGCAGAACGGCTCGACGACGATCGATCCGCGTACGCTCGCGACGGGCAAGACCGCCGGACACACGGTGTGGGACCGGCTAGCGCGCACGGTCGAAGTGCAGCAGAGCGCGATCGCCGGGGCCGAACAACGGCTCTCTCCGACCGTCGTCGCGATCTCGGTCGCGTGCCGCGAGGAGCTGTCCTCCCCCGCGCCGCGACCGTCACCGTAACGCGATCAGCGCCGCCAACTCTCGTTCCAACCGCGCGGAATAGATGCGGAGCGTACCGGCGTCGACGACGTCTGCCCGCTCGAGATCCTCGGCGGCGCGCTGCAGGCGCTTCGCGCCGACGTTTCCTGCGAGGCCGTTGAGCCTGTGCGCGAGTTCGCGCATCGTAGCACCGTCCGGCGCCGGCGCGGCACTGCGGATCTGCGCCGCGATCCCGCTCGCCTCGTCGATGAGCATCTCCAGCAACTCGCCGGCGAGTCCGGCGAGTCCGCTGGTGATCGCATCGAGCCGGCCGCGGTCGAGGACGTGCTCGTCACTCATCATCACTCACGCCGCTTGCTCGTCGCGGAACTGCCGTTCGATGGCCAGCACGCTCTCGCGCGCTCCCAGGAACGCGCGGGCGACCGCCGGATCGAAATGCCCCCCGATGGATCGCTCGACCTCCGCGAACGCTTTGTCGGTGCTCCACGCCTGCTTGTACGGCCGCACGGAGAGCAGCGCGTCGAAGACGTCGCACAGCCCGGCGATACGCGCCGAGATCGAAATCTGCTCTCCGCTCAGGCCGCCCGGATAGCCGGAGCCGTCCCAGCGCTCGTGGTGCCGCAGTGCGATCTCCGCGGCGAGCTGCAGTATCCGCGACGTGCTGCCTTCCAGCATCGAATGACCGGCAGTCGTGTGCTGGCGCATGATCACCCATTCCTCAGCCGTCAGCGGGCCCGGTTTGAGTAAGATGATGTCCGGCGTCGAGAGCTTGCCGATATCGTGCATCGGGGTGGCGAGCAAGAGCATCCGCTGCTCGGCGGCACTCATCCCGAGCTCCGCGCTCAGGAGCGCGGCGTACTTCGCCATGCGCACGATGTGGTTGCCGGTTTCATTGTCGCGGAATTCGGCGGCGCGCATCAGGCGATAGATGGTCTCCTCTTCGCGCTCGATGACTTCGCGCGTCGCGCGCTCCACCTCCGCGGCCAGCGACTCGGCCCGGTCGCAAAGCGCGACGCGGCTCTGGCGCAGCGCGAGCAGGTTGCGTACCCGAACCAAGAACTCCACCGGATCCGCGGGTTTGAGCAAGAAGTCGCTCGCGCCGAGCTGCAGCGCGCGATGCCGCACATCGCGGTCCTGTTCGACGGTGATCATGATGATCGGCGTCTCGGCGTGCGGGTATGTCGCGCGAAACTCCGCGATGAACGCAAGCCCGTCGAGTGCCGGCATGCGGTAATCGAGGATCAGCAGGTCCGGTTCGGTCGTCCCGCAATAGGCGAGCGCTTCGACCGAGGAGGTAAAGGTCGTGGTGTCGGCTCCTGCGATTTGCGCGACGATCGCTAAGTAGACGCGCAGATTGGTCGGGCTGTCGTCGACGATCACCACCTTCATGTCGTCTTCTCCAGGAGCGTCGGCTGCCAGCGATCTAACACAGCGCGCAAGTCATCGAGCTGGATCGGTTTTGCGAGATAGTCGTCCATGCCGGCCGCGAGGCAGGCCTCGCGGTCGCGGGCGAGCGAGCTCGCCGTGAGCGCGACAATCGTCACGTGCACGTCGCCGGGGCGCTCGGCGTCGCGAATCGCGCGCGCCGCCGCGAGACCGTCCAGCCCCGGCATATGAACGTCCATCAGCACGAGATCGCAGCCCCCTGCCCGCACCACGTCGACCGCTTCGCGCCCGTTCTCGACGCAGCGCGCGGCGTATCCGAGTTCACCGAGCTGTAGTGTCATGATGCGGCGATTGATCTCGTGATCGTCGGCGACGAGGACACGCGCAGCGGCACCGTGTCGGGCAGGCACACGCCGGCGCGCCGGCGCCCTGTCGTCGGCGGCGAAACCTCGCACGCCGTCCAATCCTCCCGCAGTCGACTCGGTTTGCGCCGAGGACGCCAACCCGAATGGGATCTCGACCGCGAACGTCGAACCGGCGCCCTCACGACTGTCGATCGCGATCCGCCCTGCCATGAGCTCGACCAAACGACGCGATATCGACAACCCGAGTCCTGTCCCGCCGAAGCGCCGCATCGTCGTGCCGTCGCCTTGCACGAACGGCTCGAACAAGCCCGCCAGCGCCTTCTGCGGGATCCCGATCCCGCTGTCGGCAACGGTGAACTCGAGCACCACGGACTCGTTTATCGAGCTCACCACCCTCGCCTTGACGCTCACGGCACCGATCTCGGTGAACTTTACCGCGTTGCCGACGAGATTCATGAGCACTTGTCTGAGCCGGCCGCCGTCGCCGCGCACGAATTGCGGAAGCTCCGGCGATAGCTCCAGCCGCAATGCGATCCCCTTCGACTCGGCGCTCGGCCGCACCAGGCAGATCACCCTCTCGATCGTGAGACGAACGTCGAAATCGACCGCTTCCACCACGAACTTTCCGGCCTCGATCTTGGAGAAGTCCAGGATGTCGTTGATGACCGTCAACAGTGATTGCGCGGAGTGTTTGATCGTCGAAGCGTATTCGAGCTGCTCCGGGGCGAGCTCGGTACGGAGCAGCAGCTCGCTCATCCCGATGATGCCGTTCATCGGCGTGCGGATCTCGTGGCTCATCGTCGCGACGAACTCACCTTTGAGCCGCGTCCCTTCGATCGCCCGGTCCAGCGCGGCGACCAGCTCTTCACGCGCGTTCTGCCGCTCCGTGACGTCGCGGATCGTCGACACGATGACGCGGCGGCCGTCGATCTCGGCCAATCGGGCGCGGACCTCGACCGGGAACGTGCTGCCGTCGCTGCGGCGGTGCCCCGTGTCGAACTCGACGCCGCGTTCGCGATCCAAATCGTCGATGGCCGGCAAAGGGTACGCCGGATCGTGGATGCTGAAGATCGACCGGCCGACCAAGTCCTCGCGCGAGCACCCGTAGGCACGCAGCGCTGCCGCGTTCCCCTCGATGATCGTCATCGATTCGCGGTCGGTGAAAAAGATGATGTCCCTGGTGACCTCGGAGAGCAAACGGTACCGAGCGAGCGCACCTTGCCGGGCGGCGAGCTCGTCGGCCATGTGCTGAAACGCTTGCGCGACGCCGGCGATCTCGTCGGTTCCGCCGGGCGGCGGGACGAGAGCTTCACCGCGCCCGAACCGTTCCGCGTTCGCCGCCAGCCCGTTGAGGCGGCCCACGACGCTGCGCGTGAAGGCGACGCCGAACCCCAGCGTTACGAGCGCGCTCAGCGCGCCGGCGGCGAGCAGCAGCAGTCCAACGTCCCGGATCGTCTGGAGCCGGGCGACGCCCTGAGCATGCTGCTCGGCTTCGAGCCGTTGATACGCCGAGATCTCGGCGCGGAACTCGTCCATGTGACGCTTTTCTCGACCACTCGCCACCCATGCGATCGCCGCCGCTCGCCGGTGCGCCCGAACGTTCTCCACTTGCACGGTGATCTCGGCGAGGCGCGCCCGTGCTGAACGGCTCAACCGGGCGATCATCGCGGCTCGGCGGAGATCGGCTGCGGCGAGAGCCCTCAAGCGCGCGAAAGAGTCCGGAACTTCTTGCAGCGCTGCCGCGTACGGATCGAGAAAGCGCGGATTACCGGTTAGGACGTAACCGGCCATTCCAGCATCCGCGTCGTTGACCGATCCACGCAGTGCTTGTGTCGTAAGCAAGGCGACGTTCGATCGCCCTGCCAGCTCACCGGCCCAATGCCCCTCGAGCTTCAGCACGGCGCCGCTTCCGATCACGAGCAGCATCGTGGCGATCGGAATTCCCACCAGGGCAAGCATCCGAAAGCGTAAGCCGCGGTTGATCATCACGGTCCGCCGCGCAAGACGAGCGCCCGCTTTGCGGCGCTGCGCGGTCAGAAAGTCACGGAGATACTGCACCCGTTATCGTCCATCCCCACATAGCCCGACCAGAGCCTACACCCGGCATATCCGTGTACCCAGGAACGTGAGTATGCGGCACCTAGAGTTGGATCTCGAACAATAGTGCGCACATCACACTTATGCCGCTCGGCATGGAAGCACCGAATCGCGGTCACTCCCTCCGAACGGATCAGGGTCAGGCGCTACTCGTTGCTCCAGTAGTCCTTGAGCGCTTTGCCGCGGCTGGGATGCCTCAGCTTGCGCAACGCTTTCGCCTCGATCTGCCGGATGCGCTCGCGGGTGACGCCGAACTCCTGACCGACTTCCTCGAGGGTGCGCTGGTGGCCATCCTCGAGACCGAAGCGCAGCACCAGCACCTTGCGCTCGCGCTCGGTGAGGTTCTTGAGGACGTCCTGCATCTTCTCTTTGAGCAGCATGACGGACGCCGCCTCGGCGGGAGCGACCGCTTCCTGGTCTTCGATGAAGTCGCCCAAATGCGAATCTTCTTCTTCGCCGATCGGGGTCTCGAGCGAGATCGGCTCCTGCGAGATCTTGATCACCTCGCGGACTTTCTCGGGGGTGAGCCCCATCTCGTTCGCGATCTCTTCGACCGTCGGATCGCGCCCCAGCTCTTGCAGCAGCTGGCGGCTGATCTTGATCAAGCGGTTGATCGTCTCGACCATGTGGACCGGGATCCGGATCGTGCGCGCCTGATCGGCGAGCGCACGCGTGATCGCCTGACGAATCCACCACGTCGCGTAGGTCGAGAACTTGTAGCCCTTGCGGTAGTCGAACTTTTCGACCGCGCGGATCAGGCCGAGATTCCCTTCCTGGATCAGATCGAGGAAGAGCATGCCGCGGCCGACGTACTTCTTCGCGATCGACACGACGAGCCGCAAGTTGGCCTCGGTCAGCTTCCGTTTCGCGTCCTCGCCGTGGAAGACGACGGCATTGTCGGCCGTCCCGTTCTTGAGTGCTTCCTTCTCGCCGGCCTCGATCGCCATCGCCAGTCGCCGCTCGTCGTCCATCGAAAGGAGCGGTACGCGACCGATCTCCTTGAGGTACATCCGAACCGGGTCGTCGAGGGCGAGACCGGCCGGCATCGCGACCTCTTCGGTCTCCTCGCGATCGGCAGGCTTCTCGTCCTTCGCCTGCTCCTCGACGATCTCGATCCCGAGCGACGCGATCTCTTCGAGTAGATCGTCCATGCGCTCGGGCGCGACGTCCTCGACGTTGTCGAAGACGGCGTTGATCTCTTCGTAGGTCAGCGTGCCGCGTTTCTTCCCGGCGGCGAGCAGCTTTTTGATCTGTTCGTCGAGCGAGAGCTGCGGCGTCTCCGCGGCGGCGGCGGGTTTCTTCGTGCGTGCCATCTGGTCTTCACCCCCTTTCCGTGGGGTTATCCTTTCAATTCGGCGGCAAGTGCCGCATGTGCTGCGCGGAGATCGGCCGGCACGGGTTCTCCCGCCTCCAAGATGCGGTCGAGTCGTTCGTCGAGCTCCCGATAGCGGTGTTCTGCATCGTCGCGCGCGAAACGCGCAACGACGCGATCCAGCTTCGCCCGCCGTTCCTCGGTGTCGTTCAACCGCACGACACCGGAGACCGACGCGAGCGTCGCCGCCGCATCATCATCTCCTGCAAACACGGCCAGAACGTCGGACGGTTGCACGAGCGAGCGAGCGTGCCCCCGAAGCGTCTCCCAGATGTGCCGGTGCCGCGGCTGCTCGAAGCGCTCCGACGGGATCCGGTCGGCGTACTCGGCGACGAGCGCCGGTTCGTCGAGCACGATCGAAAGCACCTCGCGCTCGAACGACGGGCGCTCCATCGCAGCCGGCACGACGTGCCGCGACGCGTTCGCCTCG
The DNA here is from genome assembly GCA_937910425.1 of uncultured candidate division WPS-2 bacterium. Classification (GTDB taxonomy): domain Bacteria; phylum Vulcanimicrobiota; class Vulcanimicrobiia; order Vulcanimicrobiales; family Vulcanimicrobiaceae; genus Vulcanimicrobium. The sequence continues at coordinate 4,571 of CALEOJ010000034.1, read as the reverse complement.
CGGCCGCGCGGCGCGAAGTGGGCCGGGTTCACCAGCAGCCGCGCTCGCCGCAGATCGTCGACGGAGAGGCCGAGCCGGCCGGCGGTGTAGACGCGCCAGCGATCCTGCTCCTCGGGCGGCGCCAGCCGGCGGATCGTCTCCTCCGCCCAGCGCGCCAGCGCGCCGCCTTCGGTGCGACCGCCGCGGCGCTCGATCTCGGCGTCGATCTTCACCTGCGTCGCGGCGATCGGTTTCTCCAGCAGCGCGCGGAACGCGCCCGGACCGTTGCGCCGCACGAACTCGTCGGGGTCCTTGCCCTCCGGGATGCGCACCGCCCAGGCGCTCACGCCTTCGGCGGTCAGCACGTCGATCGACTTCAGCGCGGCCTCGACCCCGGCGGCGTCGGCGTCGAAGCACAGGATCGCGCGCGAGGCGACCTTACGAAGCTCGTGCGCCTGCTCGGGCGTGAACGCGGTGCCCAGCGCGGCGACGGCGTTGGCGAAACCGGCCTGGTGCAGCGCGATGCAGTCGAGGTAGCCCTCGACCACGATCGCGTTGTCTTCTTTCGCCGCCGCGCGCCGCGCGACGTTGAGCGCGAACAGGTACCGTCCCTTGGTGTAGACCGGCGTCGTCGACGTGTTGAGGTACTTCGGCTCCTGGTCGCCGAGCGCGCGGCCGCCGAACGCGATCGTCTCGCCGGTCGTCGCGAGCGTCGGGATCATCAGTCGCCCGCGGTAGAAATCGTAGAACCCGCCGCGCTGACTCGGCTTCAGCAACCCGGCCGTCGCCGCCAGCGCGAGGTCGACGTCGTTGCGCCGCAGCTCACCGACCAGGCTGTCCCACGAATCCGGCGCGTACCCGAGCGAAAACGCCTCGATCGTCGCCTCGGTGATACCGCGATTCGCGCAGTACTCGCGTGCGGCAGCGCCTTCACGCACGTCGAGCAGCATGCGGTGGAACCACGCGCGCGCGACCTCGTTCGCGTGGTAGATCGCCTCTTTCTCGCTGCGCACGCGCGCGGCGCGCGGGTCCTCGTTCTCGACCTCGACGCCGTAGCGCTTGCCGAGCAGGCGCAGCGCGTCGGTGAACCCGATGTTCTCCTGCTTCTGCACGAACGTCAGCACGTCGCCCTTGGCGTCGCAGCCGAAGCACTTGTAGAAGCCGCGGTCGGGATGGACGTGGAACGAGGGCGACTTCTCGCCGTGGAACGGGCACAGCCCGACCAGATCGTTCCCGCGTTTGCGCAGGGTGACGTACGCCCCGATCACCTCACCGATGTCGGCGCGCGCGAGGATCTCCCGCTTGACGCCGTCGTCGAGTCTCACGGAACGCGTGTTCGACGCTGCCCGCGCCGCCTCCGTCCTAGCGGGACTCCACAATGAACTGGTACGCGATCGACACCTTCGTCGCGAAGCTGTCGAGCGAGTACACCTGCTTGATGAGAATCTCGATGTGGTTCCCCGAGATGGAGTTCGAGCCCGCCATCTGCTGCATCATCGCCAAATTTCCACCGCCTTGGAATCCCGAGCGCTGCAGCAAGACATCGCTCGCGTGCGCCATGGTCACGCGAATCTCGGTCTGGAACTGATCTTGTTCGCGGGCGTGGGTGAAATCGATCCAACCGGTCAGGTCGAACGCTTCGGTCTGCACGCGCACGATCCGGTAGTCGGCGGCGCTTTGCGGGTCCCACACGCCGTCCGCGTAGACGTAGATCTTCTTCAGCCGCGTGTCGTCGCCGACCGGGACGGGCGCCGACTGCACGCCCTCGTCGATCGACCCCTGCGGCACGCGCACGCGTTCTTGGATCGACGCTTGCAGCACCTGTTCGCTGATCGGCCCTTTGTTCATGCGACAGCCTCCGGACGACGGGCATGCTCACTTCAGCCGGCCCGCCCGGAACCCTCGCGTCTAGCCCGAGAGCTGGCTCCAGAAGAAGGCGAACCGCTCTGCCGTCGCGTCGACGACCTGCTGGAATGAGTTGCCGATCCCGTGGCCTTCGCCGCCTTTTTGCAGCAGCAGGATCGGGTGCCGCGACGACGAGTCCGCCTGGAGCAGCGCGACCATCTTGCGCGAGTTGTACGGATCGACGCGCGGGTCGTTCTCGCCGGTCGTCATCAGCACCGCGGGGTACGCGACGCCTTTGCGCACGTTGTGGTACGGCGACTGCTGCCGCATCCAGGCGTACTGCGCGGGATCCGCGACCGTGCCGAACTCGGGCGTGTTGAACGCGCCGTTCGGCGTGAGCTCGACGCGCAGCAGGTCGTAGATCCCGACACTGCTGACGACGGCGCGGTAGAGTTCGGGGTTGCGCGTCAGCGCGAGCCCCATCAGAAAGCCGCCGGCGGTGCCGCCGGCGATACCGAGGTGCTGCGCGTCGCCGTAGCCGTTCGCGGCTAACCATTTCGCGCACGCCGCCAGATCGTCGGCGCTCACGGTCTTCGTCGCGAGCCGCGCCGCCTGATGCCAGTCCTCGCCGTACTCGCCGCCGCCGCGAATCATCGCCGAGGCGATCGCTCCGCCGCGTTCGAGCCACGCCAGCGAGGTCGCCGTGTACCGCGGCCGCGTGATCGATCCGTACGCGCCGTACGCGCCAAGGATCGTCGGCGTGCGCGCGCCGCGCGCGCTGCGGCCGCCGACGATCTCGAGCGGGATCTTCACCTTGCCGTCGAGCGAAGGCACCAGCACGCGCTGCACGCGCACCTGCGAGAAGTCGCCGCGCGCGGTCTGCGCGATCGAGGTCGGCACGAGCGCGTTCTGGGACGCATCGTAGCGATACCAGCGCGGGGGCGCCGTGTAGCCTTCGTAGCCGACGATCACCGCGCCGCCGGCCGGGTCGGCGGCGAGCACGTCGATCGTCGAGACGTCAGGGATCGGAACCGTCGCTCGCGGCGTGCCGTCGGCGGCGAAGACGCGCATCGCGGAGTCGCCGCCGTTCACGTCGAGCGTCGCGAACCCGCCCGGGATCGGCACGACGTCCTCGATCACGAGCTCGCCGGCCGGAACGAGCACCGGCGCCGTGTCGACGGTCTGACCGGGACCGATCCCGACGGCCGCGCCGCGGCCCGACGTGCCCTTCGCGACGGCGACCAGCACGTTGCCGACGAACGCCGCCATCGCCGAGCTGCTGTTACCGATCCCTGCCGCCGGCGTCGCGACCTGCACGAACGCTCCGTTGCCGCGCCGCACGTACACCGACGCCGCAACCCCGTCGCCCTCGGCGACGACCGCCGCGAGCGCGCTGCCGTCGCGCGAAGCGAGCAGCGCGTATTCCGCCTTCGGCGAGAGGCCGCGGCCGAAGACGTACGCGTCGCTCGCAGGATCGGTGCCGAGCACGTGGTGGACCAGCACGATCCCGTCGCGCGCGTAGCTGCCGTCGGCGTTGCGCGGCAGCATGGTGTGCGTGAAGCCTTTGCCGTCGGCGTCCCATGCGAGCGCCACCGGCGTTGTCCCGCCGCCGACGTGCGGCAGCGTATCGGCCAGCATCGTCCCCGACGCCACCTCGACGACGTGCAGCGTCTCCTCTTCGCTGCCGCCCTGCTGCGTCGTGAACGCGACGCGCGACCCGTCGAGCGCGAGATAGACCGAACCGATCGCGGGCGGCACACCGGCGGCCGAGGCAGCGGGGTCGAACAGCACGCGCTCGGCGCCTGATTCACCGTCGCGCTCGACCAGCACGGCCTGCGGTGCGGGCGGCGTCCGCCGCAGGTAGACCCACCGGCCGGCCGCGACACTCAGCCGCGACCGCGACGGTGCGCCCTGCGCCAGGTCGGCGACGCGGGCCCGAATCTCCGCGTACGCCGGCTGGCCCTGGATGAACCTGCGCGCGAGGTCTGACTCCGCCGTGGCCCAGGCGCGCGTCGCCGGATCGGTCGGGTTCTCGAGGGAGCGATACGGATCGACGATCTGCGTACCGTAGTAGGTATCGGTCGCCGGTTGCGCGGGGGCCGGAGGGTACGCGGGGCGCTGCGGTGCAGACGCACCGAGCAGCACTGCCGACGCAAGCAAGGCGAGGACGCTACGGGAGATCGACATGCGGCGTGAGTACGACGCGTCGCGCGACAACCATGCGCCGAAAGGGAAGCGCATCTACGATCCGATCCACCGCTTCATCGAGCTTGACGCGGGCGAGGTCGCCCTGCTCGGCGCGCCCGCCGTGCAGCGGATGCGGCGCCTGCGTCAGCTCGGGCTCGCGTATTTGGCGTTTCCGTCGGCCGAGCACTCACGCTTTTCGCATGCGCTCGGCGCGCTTGCGATCGGCACGCGGGCCTTCGATGCGCTCTGGCTCCATTCGCCGGAAGCATTCGACTCGGAGCGCGACTTCGCCGAGAAACGCCGTCTGCTGCGCGCCAGCCTGCTGCTGCACGATATCGGGCACGGCCCGTTCTCGCACGCGTGCGAAGCCGTCCTCGGCGTGCGCCACGAGAAGCGGACCGAAGCGATCCTCGCGCTTCCCGAGCTGCGCGAGCCGCTCGCGGCGATCGGCGTCGACGCGGCCGCCGTGCTGGGCCTGATCACCGGCGCGTCCGACGCCGACCCGGTGCTGCGCGAACTGGTCAGCGGGCCGAACCTCGACGCCGACCGGATGGACTACC
>CALEOJ010000033.1 GCA_937910425.1 uncultured candidate division WPS-2 bacterium | reverse complement strand
GATCGTCTACTCGACCAGCGACGACGTCCTGGCGAAGGCCGAGCGCTGGGCGCGCGACGGCAAGGTGAACCTCGCGGTGAACCTGACCGGACCGCTGCTCGTGAACCAGTCGGCCGCGTTCAGCGACTACCACGTGACCGGCGGGAACCCGGCCGGCAACGCGTCGCTGACCGACGCCGCGTTCGTCGCGAACCGCTTCCGCATCGTCGAAACCCGCACGCCGGTCGCGTGAGCGCGGTCGAGCTGAGCGGCGATGCGCTCGCACGGGCGTGCGCCGAGGCGCTGCTGTCCCGCGACGCGGCGTCCCGGTCGCTCGGCATCGCGCTCGAAGGCGCGCGTCCGGGCTGGGCGCGTGTCTCGCTGCGCATCACCGAGACGATGGTCAACGGTCACGCGATCGCGCACGGTGGGGTGACGTTCACCCTGGCCGACTCCGCGTTCGCGTTCGCCTGCAACTCGCGCAACGAGCCGAACGTCGCGCTCCAAGCGTCGATCTCGTACATCAACGCGGGGCGGCTCGGCGACGTGCTGGTCGCCGAGGCGCAGGAGCGGTCGTCAAAAGGCCGTACCGGCGTGTACGACATCACGGTCGCGCGTGAGGACGGCGAGCTCGTCGCGCTCTTTCGCGGCGTGTGCTATCGCATCAAAGGTACCGTACTGGAGGGCGCCGGAACCTGACCGAGGTCGAACGCGATCGTGACGGCACGCTGCGCTTGCGCGGCGGGCTGCTCGACGAGCACGCGACCACGCTCCTCACGCTGCTCGACGATGCCGCTCGGCGCGCTCCGGCGAGCGAGTTCCTGATCGAGCGCGACGGGCGCGACATCTGGCATCAAGCCTCGTACGCAACCGTCGCGGATCGCTCGCACCGCGTCGGTGCGGGACTGCGCGCGCTCGGCGCCTCGCCGCAGCGCCCGGTGATGATCCTGAGCGGCAACGGTATCGATCACGCGCTGGTGACGTTCGGCGCGCTGCGTGCCGGGATCGCGGTCGTACCGGTAGCCCCGACGGTGGGGCTCTCTGCGCGCGACGGTTTTGCGCGCCTGCGGGCGATCGTCAAGACCGTGCAACCCGGCGTCGTGTTCGCCCGGGACGGCGCGGCGTACGCGGCTGCGGCGCGCGCCGCGGCGCCGGATGCGGCGTACGTTACCGTGACCGAACCGTCGCACGGCGTCCGCGCGTTCGATTACGCGCACCTCCTCGCGCACGCTCCGCCGGCGGAATCGGCGGTCGCGGTCGGCGCGCAGACGGTGGCGAAGATCATGCTCGCCCCCGCTGCGACCGGCGAGCTGAAACCGGTCGTCACGACGCACGGAATGATCTGTGCGATGCTGCAGGGGATCGCGCAGGCATGGCCGTTTCTCGACCGGCACCCGCCGGTCGTCGTCGACTGGCTGCCCTGGAGCCGCGCTCTCGGCGGCAACATGGTGCTCGGCATCGTTCTGCGCCATGCCGGGACGCTGTACGTCGACGACGGAGACCCGACGCCCGCGCGGTTCGAGCGAACCGCGCGACTGCGCGCGGAGATTCCGCCGACGCTCGCCTTCGACGTGCCGCTCGGCTGGTCGGCGTGGGTCGAGCGCCTGCGTGGCGACGACGCGTTGCGCCGCCGCTGGCTTTCGCGACTCGACCTCGCCTGCTGGTACGGAGCCACGCTCGCGCCCGCGACCGGCGACGCGCTGCGGGCGATCCACGTTCCGCTGGCGGCCGGCTGGGGTGCGACCGAAACCGCGGCGGCGGTAACGCTGACCGAGGGTGTCGACGCGAAGTACGACGCGATCGGCGCGCCGCTCGCCGGGGTCGAGCTGAAGCTCGTCCCGAGCGGGGATGCGTACGAGGCGCGCGTCCGCGGTCCGCAGGTGATGAACGGCTATTGGTGGCGCCCGGATCTGACCGCGGCGGCGTTCGACGACGAGGGGTTCTATCGCACCGGCGACCTCGTTCGCCCGATCGATGCAGGCGCGCCGCAGCGCGGTCTGGCGTTCGCATCGCGCACGGACGAGCGCTTCAAGCTCAGCTCCGGCGCGTGGGTTCGTGCGGCGTCGCTGCGCGCGCGCTTTCTGACCGAGTGCAGCGACGTTGCGGACGTCCTGGTCTCCGGCGAAGGCCGCGACGAGATCGGGCTGCTGGTGTGGCCGACCGCCGACGGATCGCTGCTCGATCGCGACGTGCTGCGAGCACAGGTCGCCGACGCGATGCGGCGCGGAACGGTCGGCAAGGGTTCGTCCGAGCGCGCACGCCGCGCGCTCATCCTGGCACGAGAACCCGCGCAGCACGAACGCGCTGCGCTGGTCGCGCGCCTGCACGCAAGCGAGCCGGACGCCGAGGTGATCGTTTCATGACCGGCGCGCTTGCCGGCGTGAATGTGGGCGGCACGACGACCAGCGTAGTGTTCGGCACGGCCGACGGCGAAATTCTCGCGCGTCGGAGTTGGCCGACGCAGACAAACGACGGCGAAGCGCTGTTCGCGGCGATCGTCACCACGATCGGCGATGTGGCCACGCAGGCGTCGGCGATCGGCGTTGCAATCGGCGGGCCGATGGATGCGCGCACCGGAACGGTGATCGCGCCGCCGCATCTGCCGGGGATGCACGGGTTTCCGCTCGCCGCACGGTTGCGTGAAGCGTTCGCGCGGCCGGTCGTCGTGCATCACGATGCAGCCGCCTGCGCCCTTGCCGAAGTGCTCTGGGGTGCGGACCGCGGCGCGAAGGGACTCGCGTACCTCACGTGCGGGACCGGCTTCGGCGCTGGCATCGTCCTCGAGGGCCGCGCGCGATACGGCTCGCGCGGGTACTCGCCGGAGTCGGACACGTGCGCTATCGCGACGACGGGCCGGACGTCTTCGGCAAGCCCGGTTCATTCGAGTCCTACGGCGCCGCCAGCGCTTTGCCGAAGATTGCGCGCCTCTACGATCCGGCGTACGATGCGGCGACCGGCGCCGAGGTCGCCGCCCGAGCCGCTGCCGGCGATCCGATCGCTCGTCGCGCGATCGGCGACAACGCAGACGCGGTCGGGGCGGCGTGCGCGCTGCTGGCCGACCTGCTCGTGCTCGACGTCATCGTCCTCGGCAGCCTCGCAGCGTATCTCGGCGAGCCGTGGATCGAGCGCGTCCGCGCGACGTTCGCGCGCGAAGCGCTGCCGCACCATGCGACGTCGTGTACCCTGCGAGCGCCCTCGCTGCCGAATCTCCAGGATCTGAGCGGGCTCGCAGCGGCGCTGAGCCCGGTGTGACGGCGGTCTAGTAGCGGCCGAGGATGCGCTGCTCGCCGCCGATCTCGGCGAGCGCGGCGGCCAAGCGCGCGTCGTCGACGTTCGTCAGCTCGACGAAGAAGCGATACCGAAACGGAACGCGGCGATCGGGCCGCGCGATCAGGAACCGCAGGTCGATCGCGCGGTCGGCGAACGCGCTCAGCGCGTCGCGCAGCGATCCCGGCCGGTCCTCGACGGAGATCCCCACGCACGCCCGGTCACCGGCAGCCTCCACCGCATCATCCTGAGCTTGTTCCGTGTCACCCTGAGCTTGTCGAAGGGGCGCGATCAGGAAGAAGCGCGTGTAGTTCTCGCTCTCGTCCTGCACGCCGCGCGCGAGGATCGTCCCACCGTGAATCTCGGCGGCGAGCGCCGGACCGATCGCCGCCAGCGACGCATCGCCGTGCGCGACGATCTCGCGCACCGCGCCGGCCGTATCGGACGCCGTCGAACGCCGCCAGCCACGCGCGGCGATCAGGCGGTGCACTTGTTCCAGTGCGACCGGATGCGAGCGCACCTCGCGCACACCTTCCAGGCTCGCGCCGGGGGTCCCGATCAGGCACATCTCGATCGGTAGCATCGTCTCGCCGCGAATGCGCAGCGCCGAGTGTTCCCAGAGCAGCTCGTAGTTGCGCGGTACGGGCCCTGCGATCGCGTTCTCCACCGGCAACACCGCATAGTCGACCTCGCCGGAAGCGAGCGCCTCGGCGGCCGCGTCGAACGAGGGGTAACCGCGCGACTCGGCACCGGGGACGAGTTCGCGCGCGGCGACGTCGCTGAAGGCGCCCGGATGCCCCTGGTACGCGACGGTGGCCACCGCGCTACGCCTGCGCGTTCGCGGCGGCGCCGAGCCGGAACGCCGCGATGTACGCCTTGAAGACGACCCGATAGTCGTCGTGGACGAAGCACACGCTGCGCGGACCGGTCCGCTCGAACCCCGGCATCAGTTCCACGAAATCGGCGTTGTGCGTCCAGACGAAGTCGAGGTCGAGCGTGATCGGCGGCTCGAACGTGAACGGCTTGGCCTCGGCGATGCGTCCGATCGCCGCTTTCGCGCCGGCCCGGATCAGCTCGCGCGCGCGCGCCGGCGAGAGCGAGTTCGTCGAGAAACGCCCGATCGAGTCCTTGACGACGACGCCGGTGATCCACGGCATGACGGTCAACGTCTGGTCGATGCAGGCGCGGTCGCCGGTGATCAGCACGACCGGGACGCCGGTGAGCCCGAGCAGCGCCGCGTTGAGCATCGCTTCGCTGCAGGCACGTCCGTTGACGCGCGTCTCGTACAGCGTCTCGCTGGTGTAGGTGTGGTCGAGGGTCGCGTTGTGCGTGCCGACCGAACCGTGGTAGCCGGTGAAGAACGCGGCGTCGAACGACCCGTCGATCCCCTCGGCCATCGAAAACGGCTTTCGGTTCCCGTAGATCATGCGCACGTCGTCGGGCAGCTCGTCCCAGAGCACGTTGCGCATCGAGGCGTGCGAGTCGTTGACGAGCACCTCGCCGGCGCCGGCGTCGCGCGCGCCGTCGATCGCCGCGCGAACCTCCTGCGACATGAGGCGCCGGTAGTACGGGTACTCGGTCGTGTTCGCCGGATCGACCTGCGTCCAGGTGCAGACGGCCGCGGTCCCTTCCATGTCGGCGGAGATGTAGAGGCGCGGGGCTGAAGCTCGTGGTGCGGTCATGATCCTAACTGTTCGAGCGCGGCGCGCGCCTCGGGCGCGCGCGGGTCGTCGGATCCGGCGACGGTGAGGTATTTCTTGAAATCGGCGATCGCGTCGGTGCGCCGCCCGATCGCGCGCAGCACGACGCCGCGGTTGAACAGGGCGGCGTGGAACTCGGGCCGCTGGCCCAGCACGAGGTCGAGCTGCTTGAGCGCGTCGAGGTCGCGGCCGCCGCGGTGAAGCGCGGTCGCGTAGTCGGTTCGCACGTCGGGGTTGGTCGGGTCGAGCGCGAGCGCGCGGACGTACAACGCTGCCGCCTTGTCGAACTTCTGCGCGTCGTACTCCATGTTGGCGAGCTGCACCAGCGCCGCCAGATCCTTCGGATTGCGAGCAAGGCGCGCGCGCAACTCCGTCAGCTCCTGCATCACCGGACCCGGCGGGCCGGCGGGCGTTCCGCCGCCGACGCCGGCGCCCGGCAGCGCGTTCGACCCGCCGGTCATCGGTCCGCTGCCCGTCTGGGGCACAGTGAAGGTCCCCGGCGGATCGGTCGCGATCGGTGCCGGCGTCGCCTGGATGCGCGCGTCGCCCTGCTCCGAAACGCCGCCTGGTCCGAACGCCGAACCGGTCGTGCTGAAGCCGATCCGCAGAAACCAGCCGAGAATCCCAAGGAAGAGCACCGCGAAGACGGCGAGGATCGGAAGCGCGATGCGCGCCGGGAGTCCCACGCGGGTCTCTTGGCGAAAGACCCGATGTGCTCCCCGGTCTGCCTGACGTTGCCGAGCTGCAGCTGCTCTTCGCGCAGTACAACTGGATGTATTTTGCGGGCGAGATCCCCTCGTATCGCATCGCGTACAACGCGCGCTTTTCGAACTCGGCCGGCCGCATCACGTACAAGCCGCCGGTCATCGAGCTCTCGCCGAAGCACTTGGTCGGCAAGCTGGACGAGCTTCGCGAGACGCTGCTCCACGAAATGATTCACGCCTGGCTGCACGCACGCAAGCAGAGCCCCGGCCACACGCCGACGTTCAAGAAGAAGATGCGGGAGCTCGGCTTGCGCTCGATCTACCACGATCTCGGCCGCGCGACACCGCTCAACGAGTCGACGAAGCGCTACATCGTCCGCTGCGAGAAGTGCACGATGGAACTGTTGCGCAAGAAGAAACCCTCTCCGAACCTCGTCTGCGCTCGCTGCCGCAAACCGCTCGTCGCCTTCGAGGTCGTGGAGATGCGGCCCGTCGAGCTCAGCCCGGCGGCTAGAGCGCGGCGCTGAAGTAGCTGTAGCCGTTCTCCTGGAGGACGGCGACCGAGCTGATCCCAGCCGGGACGATGTCGGTGCCGGGCAACGCGTGTTCGCGCAGGTGCGCTTGGATCGCGAACGCGTCGCTACCGGCGCCGGCCGTGTATCCTGCGGCGACGATGCGGTTCGCGATCTCGCCGAGCGCGGTGTTGCAGACGATGATGCGCACGCCGCGCGCGAGCAACGCCGGGACCGACCTGTCGCCGCGCGGCCCGACCGACGCCGCGGCGTGCGACCACGGGTTGCCTTGCGAGGCGTCCGCCGTCAGCCAATCGCCCTGGAACCGTTTGACGAGCTCGCCTAGCTTGTGCTCGCGCCACGCTGTGTCGTCGAGTCCGATCGTCGCCGCCGAACCGAACAGCACGACCGCGATCTGCACGTTGCTCGCCGGCTCCTTCCAGCCGCTCTCGAACCCGTTCAGCGTGTTGACCGCGAACTGCAGCGCCGCGCCGTCGTTCACGCGCGCCGCTCCGATCGCCTGACGATGCTTCGCGCTGCTCGTGATGCGCGCGACGAGCGCGGCTTCGTCGAGGATTGTCCCCGTCGCCGCACGAGCCGGCGCGCCGGCCGCCGCGATCGCGACCGTCGACGCGGCCGTTGCTGCAAGGAACTCGTTGCGCGTGCTCATGCCCATCTATTCGCCGTGCGGGCCCGGCCCCTTGCCGATCGATCGTTTCGGCGTGAAGAGTCCTATGCTGGGGCGGCTCGATGGCGTCGACACGTCGGACCCGAGACCCGACGTGCAGCGGGTTCGATTCCCGCCCGCTCCAGCCCGGCGCGATTGCCGCGCCGGAGATGGTGTGCTAGACTGATTCGCGTCGGGTCTCGGGTCTCGTCACACCATCGAACGAGCACCGTATCGAAAGATGCGGTGCTCGCGTCTTTTTCTGCGGCGCCTTAGAAGATATGACGCAATGCGAGGCCGACTGCGGCGAGCATCAGCGCGGTTGCGAGCAGCGTGATCAGGCGGGGCGACGAGACGCGCTTTGCGATCAGCGGGCCGATGCTGCCGCCGGCGAGGCCGCCGAGCACGAGCGGCAGGGCGAAGTGCCAGTCGACGTCGCCGCCCAGCACGTGCGTGACCACACCGACCGGCGCCGTCGTTGTGATGACGAACGCGCTGGTCGCCGTGACGATGTGCGGCGCCATTCGCGCGCCGATCAGCAGCACCGGGATCAGCACGACGCCGCCGCCGATCCCGAAGAGCGAAGAGAAGAACCCGACCCCGAATCCGGCGGCGACGCCGACGCGCGGATCGTGCGCGAACGTCCGCTCGCCGGCCTCGCGCGAGACGAGCGAGCGCCGCCGCAGGACGAGCAGCGCGTTCAGGATCAGCACGCAACCGTAGGCGATGTCGAACCCGATCGAGCTGAAGCGCTGCACGGCGAAGACACCGGCGATGCTGCCGGGGACGGCGCCGATCGTCAGCGGGATCGCCAGCCGCAGGTCGACGACCCGATGGCGCAAGTAACCAACGGTTGCGGCGGCGGTGTTCGCGAGCACCATCACCAGCGACGTCCCCGCGGCCTCAGCCGGCGACGCGCCGAAGACGATCCGCAAGACCGGCAGGATCACGAACCCGCCGCCGAGCCCGACGAGCGAGCCGAAGATGCTGGCTGCAACGCCGATGAAGAACAGCGCCAGCGCGCCGAGCGGCGTCACCGCCCGCTGTCGGAGCCGGTCGGGTCGGTGCCTTCGGACGCCGGGCGTCCGAACGGGCTGAAGCCGTGAAGGAACTGATCGATCGCGGGGTTGTTCACGCCGGCGTTCGCCACGATCGCCGCGTCGAACGCGCGCCCGCCGATGCGGCGCACGTTGAGCGTCTGGCCGCTCTCGACGCGGTACGTCTCGCTCGCGGCGGTGACCGTCACGTCGCCGGGCGCGCACTCGACGCAATAGATCTGGTCACCGTTCGGACCGCTCACGAGATACGCCAGCGTGCCGCGCACGGCGAGCTGCGCCGTCGTCGTCTTGAAGACGTAGTTGGACGCCGCCCCGGAAGGATGGCGAATGATGAAGCGGAGCGCGCCGTGATTCAGCACGATCTCGTGCCGCGTCGCAGCATCGCGAAAGGCGTCGAGCCGCACATCGGTCTTGTCGCCGATCTCCACCGTCGAGGAGTCCGGCAGCGTGAGGCGGGCCGCCGCGCGGAAGCCGGTGATCGCGCGCGCATCGTCGCTGAGCGCGATCCGGCCGGCGAGCGGGCGCGTCGTCGCTGCCGTGACGGGGACCGCGTACGTGACCTCGCCGCGCACGTTCGCGAGCTCGTTCACCTGGCCGGCCGAC
>CALEOJ010000032.1 GCA_937910425.1 uncultured candidate division WPS-2 bacterium | reverse complement strand
GCCTCGTCGGTCAGCACCGCGGCGGCGCGCGACTCGAGCGCGGTCCGCAGGTAGCGCTCGTCGACCGCGAAGGTCAGCGCGCCGGGACCGGCCTCGTCGACCGCGCTGACGCGCTCGATCACGACTTCCGGATCGCCGACGACGCGCCCGCCGACGGTCTCGGCAAGCTCTGCGAGCGTGCCGAGCGATCCCATCATGGCGAGGGGCTCGGTTTTTCTACGATCTTGAGGATCTTCTCGACGTCCGGCGTGATGTCGACCCCGCCGTAGCCGACGTACTGGTGCGTGAAGACGTAGCTCAGGTGCTTGTCGGCTGCAACCTGCTTCGCCGCGGTGCTCACGTCGCCGCTGAGCTCGTTCTGCGCCGACGTGAAGCGCTGCTGGAGCTGGGCGCGCGCACGCGCTTTGTCGCCGGGGGAACGGTTCGAGTGCTCGATGGTCTGCGCGTCGTTCGCAAGCTGGTTCTGATAGTTCTGGAACTTCGGCCAGTTCTGCGAGATCCGCTGGACGTCGACGAGTCCGATCCCGCTCTGCGGCGCATTGTTGCAGGCGCACAGCGACGCGAACAGCGTGGTGACGAGGAGGGCGCGCAGGCCCTGATTCGTGGTCATTCGTGCAGGCTTTCGATATCTTTGAGAGCGTCCGGCGTGAGATCGACTCCGCCGGCCGGTGCAACGACGTTGGTCAGGACGACCGCGATCCCACGCTGCTGCGCGATCAGGCGGACTTCGCGATCGATCTGGGCGACCATCTGGTCGTACAGGTCGTCGCGTTTCTTGCGGAGCGACACGATCTGCGCCTGCGCTCCTTGCTGCGAAGCCCCTTCGATGCCGTGCAGCTCGGCATAGCGGCGTGAGAGATCTTGGCGCGTCTTCTCGAAATCAGCGATCGTCGTCTTGGCGTCGTCCTGGAAGCGCCGCTGGTAGTCGTTGTGGAGCTGCTCGATCCGCGCGCGCAGAGCGGGCGGCAGGTTCGGGTTGATCTGCTGCTGGGGCTTCCCGTTGATCACGGTCGTGCGAACGACCGGTCCGCCGATCGTCGAGATCTGTTTCGAAAGCGACTGCTGGCGTTGCGTGAGCGAGCCGATCGAGCGCTGTCGAATCGACGCCACTTGCGCGTTGAGCTCACCCTGGACTTGGTCGTGAAGCTGCGCTTGCAGTGCGGAGAGCGACTGCGCGTCGCGGTTGCGCTGTGCGGCGAGCGCGTCCGCCTCTTTGCGGTCGAGCGCCGCCAGCTGCTTTTGCGCGTCGTCGCGGGCCGCATCGTCGAGCGCGAGCGAGGAGAGCTTCGTGCGCAGCGCGAGCCGCTGCGCAGCGTCCTCGTTCGCCATCTTCAGCGAGAGCGCCGACTCCTTCGATTGGACCTCTTCGACCTTGGCACGGTAGGTGCGGTCGGCGCGGTCGCTCAGCGCCTTTTGGGCGGCGCCGATCTGCGCCTGATCCTGCTTCGCCAGGTTCGCGCGGTAGGACTCGAAGTCACGCCGCGCTTGCGAGGTGACGCCGCTCTGCTGCTGCTGCGCGGTCGCGTTGACGGTGCCGACGATTTGCGCCGCGCTCGGACCTGCCTGGCCCGCGCCGCGCATCGCGGCGGCGATCGCCGCTGCTTCTTGCTGCTGGTACTGCTGCTGCTTCTGACCGAGGAGCTTCTGGGTGCGATCGGCCGCGTCGCGCAGCTCTTTTTGCAGAGCGCGCTCGCGCTCGGCGAGATGCGGATCCGCGCGCGCCACCTGCGGCGCGGTCGAGGTGAGGTCGAACGCCTCGATGCTGCGGTCGTAGCGCGAGAGCTGGTCGTACAGCGGATGCTTCTGCACCAGCTCCTCCATCCGCACGTAGCCGACGGAGCCCGCCCCGGAGGTTGCCGGACCGGGCTGCGACTGCGAATGGGAGCACGCCGCGATGGTCGTGAGCGCGGCGATCGCAGCGACGCGGCGGAGAGCTCCGCCGTGGGCGGAACGCATCACTTCAGTTTTTCGGTGACGTCTTTGGTGATATCGGTGCCGCCGAAGACGATGTTGCCCTTGTCGACGACCAGGATCAGGCCTTTGCTTTTCGCGACGTCGGAGATCGCGTTGCGCGTCGAGTCGACCATCGGCTTGAGCGTCTGGTTCTGCTTGTCGTCGAGCGTCTTGCGGTAGTCCTTGAGGATCGCGTCGCGGTCCGCGACGGTCTTGGCGCTCTTGAGCTTGTCGGCCGCCACCTTGTCCTGGTCGTTCTTGAACTTGACGAACTCGTCGGTCGCGGCCTTGACCTTCGGCGTCAGGTCGATCGCCGCTTGGTCGACGTAGCCGACCTTGGAGGGCGGCGGCGTCGAGACCGGCGGGACGGGATCGCCGACGCTGCTCAGCAGATCGCGGACGCTGCCCGTGATATCCTGGCCGCCGAAGACGACGATGCGCTTGTCGACCACGACCGAGAGGTTCTTCGACGACGCGACCGACGCGATCGCAACCTGCGCCTTGTTGAACAGCGGGGCGAACAGCTGGCGCTGCTTGTCGGCCATCTTCGACTGGAACTCCGCGGCCAGCCTCTGCTGATCGCCCTGCGAGGCGTGCTGCGCCCGGCCGATGTACTGCTTGCGCAGCGCGTTGCCGTAATCGTTGAGCTGTTTGTTCGCGTTCTGAAACGACGGCAGCGCGGCGAGCGCCGCCTGGTCGAGCGAGCCGATGTCGGTGACGTCCGTCGCGCCGATCGCCGGCGCCCCGACGATCGCGACGCCGAGCGCAAACGCGAGCGCGGCGGCGCGGCCGCGCGTGAAGGGGTTCTTCATGCCTAGAAGCTCTGTCCGATTCCGAACGAGGTGTGCGTGCCCTGGCTCCCCTTCGCAAAGTCCAAACGGATCGTGCGAAGCCCGAGTTGCGGGACATCGAATCGAAGACCGACCCCGATGTCGCCGTGGAAGGTGTACTTGTTGAGGTCGAAGGTGGTGGTCGTCATCCCGGAAGCGTCGGTCGAGGTCGACGTACCGCCGCGAATGCGCGTACCGCCACTCTCGGCGAACCCGACCACCGCGAACTTGCGATCCTGCGTGAGCGGGACGCGCAACTCCATCTGCCCCAGCAGGATGTCGGTTCCGTAGAACGGGTCCGAATACCCGCGCAGATCCTGGTCGGAGAAGATGAACAGCTTGTTGGTGGGGATGGCCCCGGTCGAGAGCCCGGCGCGACCGTGGAACCCGAGCGTCGCGTTGCGCAGGATGGGGAAGAACTTCGCCGCGTCGACCGTGATCAGCTGGTAGTTGAAGTCCGAGCCGAGCGAGTGGCTGCTGTACTCGTCGTTGACCGTCAGGTTGATCCCGCGCCGCGGGTTGAAGACGTCGTCGCGCGAGTCGGCGCCGGCGCCGAACAGGAGGCTGCGGACCTTGTACGGGCGGGTCGAGTCGATCTGCGCGAGCGACGGCGCGGTGACGCCGACCGCCGCGCTGGGGCTGTTGGGATCGGCGCCCAGCAGCGTGTTGCCGGTCGGTGAGGTGAGCGAGATGACGTTCTGCGTCGTCGGGAAGATGTAGCCGCTCGGCAACTGGGCCGAGGCGGCGACTTGCTGGATGTTCGCCCCGACCGAGATGCGGTAGACGTCGCTCAGGCGTCGGCCGAGGCTGAGCGAGAGGCCGGTCGAGCGGGCTTCGTAGGTCGAGACGATGCCGTTGACGACCTGGAACGTGGTCGGGTTCGTCGGCACGATCGTCACCGGGATCGGCCCGCTGGTCGGGCACGCGCTCGAGGAGACCGATACGCTCGTCGTGTCGCACGCCAGATAGACGGGGTAGTAGTTCGTCTGCTGCTGGGTGAACAGCGTCGCGCCGAGGCTGTATTTTTGCGTCTTCTCGCTTCGCCCCAGGTACGGGACGGTGACCGACAGCGAGGCGTCGGAGACGCGCGAGCCGCGTTCGAGGCGGATCGATCCGCCGTCGCCGGTCCCGTTGATGTTGTTCTGCTGGTACGAGAGCGTCCCGGTCAGCCCGGTCCCCGTCAGCCCGCCGGAGTACCCTGCGCCCAGGGTCGCGGTCCCGGTGCGCTGCTCCTTGACCTGCCAGTTGACCGTGATCAGCCCCGGGCGCTTGGGATCCGGCCCCGGCTTCGCCTGGAAGTCGATCTTCTCGAAGAAGCCCAGGTTGTTCAACCGGTCGTAGTCGCGGCGCAGGCCGGAGTCGGTCACCACGTTGCCCGGGCGCATGCGGAGCTCGCGCCGGATCACGTCGTCGTGGGTCTTCGTATTGCCGGTGATCTCGATCGCGCCGACGCGCAGGACGCTGATCGTGTAGCGCACGTCGGCGGTCCCGGCCTTCTGGTCGATCGTCGTCGGGTCGACGCCGGCTTCGACGTCGCCCAGCTTCAGGTCGTACTTTTCGTAGAGGGTCTTGAGCGCGTCGTAGTCCTTGTCGCGCTGGGCCTCGGAGTACGGCGTGCCGGGCTTCGTCACCAGGGCGGGGATGATGATCGAATTCGCGAGCAGCGGATCGGCATCAGGCGCCGGGGTGATGATGATGTTGCGGACGGTCAGCCCTTCTTGAATCTTGAGGGTCAGGACGCCGTCGGCGCCGATGTTGACGTCGGTGACGTGCGAGGGCAGCTGGCCGCCGAAGCCGATCTTGTCGTAGTAGCTGTTGATCTTGAGGACGTCTTGCTGATAGGTCTTGATGTTGAAGACCTGGCCCGGCGCCGTATCCATCAGCGCCAGCAGCGTGTCGGCCGAGACGCTCTTGTCGCCCTCGAACCGGATCGAGGTGACGACCGGGTTCTCGATGACGCGGTAGGTGACCGCGACGCCGTCCGGGCGCTGCTTGATGATCGGCGGCGCCTGATCGGCGAAGAATCCGAGGTCGGCGATCGCGCGCAGGTCCTGCTGCACGACGGCCGCGTCGAACGGGTCGCCGACCTTCGTCTTGACGACGGAGAGAATGCGGTCGGTGGGGATGTGCGCGTTGCCGGTCACGGAGACCGAGACCACGGTCGGAGCGGCCGGCGCGGAATACGCCGGCGGCATCATCAAACCGAGTAACGCGAGCACGGCAAGCACGACATGAGGCGTGCGGCGGAACCGTTCGAACAAGCGGAAGACGTCCTTCGTACGAAATTTTCGAAACCCGGCCCGCACCGTGGGCGACCGCCGGGCTGCTGATATTGGGCGTAACGCGCGACGGTTCGTGCGCGTTCCCGGCCACCAGGGTACGACATGCCCCCGTCAGGGCCTTTAGCGCGGCAGAGCAGCCAGGCTAGCGCCGCGCGTAGCGCCACGGGCGAAGCCCGCTTGGCTTCGGCGGAGCCGAAGCCATCATGGATACTTCCGGACGATCGAGAAGGTGAATCCTTGGCGGTTCGCCAGCGGCTGGATCCCCTTGAGCCGCTGGGTGTAGGAATACGCCTGCGAGCCGTTGCCGTTGTTCGTGATCGCCGGGTTGCCGTTCTGGGTGAAGTAGCTGAACTGCACCGAGGTCGTGGCGTCGGGACGGGCGGTGAACCCCGCCGAGGTCCGGACCGGGTTCGAGAGCGTCTGGCCGAAGCTCGCGTACACGTCGCGCGTCCCGAGCTGCTTGAGGGCGTTGTAGCCGATCCCGCCGCCGTAGTCGGTGGTGATCTCGAAGTCGGTCAACCCGAACCGCCCGGTGAAGACGCGCTCGATCGGAGCCAACCAGCGCTGCAAGAGCTGGCCGTTGAGGATCGAGAACGCCTCCTGGTTGAAGTTGATCACGCCCACCTGGTACGGCGTGACGCCCGGCGGCAGCAGCGGGTTCGACTCGCCGGGCGCGCCGCGCAGCGTCGTCCCGTTCTCCTGCTGGCCGAAGTTGACCGCGCCGAAAAGCGAGGCATCCAGCAGCAAGCCGATGATCTGCTCCTGCGAGTACGGCGGGTTCGAAGCGTAGCTGATCGCCGAGCCCGACCCCGCGGCGAGCTCGTCGGCGGGCCCGTTCACGCTGACGGTGATGTCGGCGCTTCCGACCGCATTGCGGGACAGATCGGGATCGGGGTTCGTCACGTGCGCGTACGCGCGCAGGTCGATGTACGGCAGCAGCCCGCTGCCCGGGCTGAACGCCACCGACGCTTGCTGCACGCGGAACGCGCGGTTGTAGGTCGAGAAGATCCCGCCGGGCGTCGCGCTCAGCACGCCGGCGAGCTTCGGCGAGGCGAGGGTCCCGGTGAGATCGAGCGTCCCGGTCGTGCCGATGTCGATGTACGGTGACGACGCCTGGATGCGCACGTTCTTCCCCGCGTGCGCGACCACGTCGAAGCTCAGGGCGATCGGCACGCCGCCGGCGCCGCCCCCGCCCGAGCCGCCGCTCGCGCTGCGGTAGATGGAGAGGATCGGGATCGACGCGTTGCTGACGGCGACGTCGCCGGAGAGCAGCGGGAACCCGGTTCCGCTGTGCAACTGCAGCGCACCGTCGATCGTCCCGCGCCCGAACTGCGGTGAGTCGACCTTGGCGCCGTGCGCGGTCAGCACGATCGCGTAGTTGTTCGTATGGACGTCGGGGAACGGCAAGTCGAGCCGTCCGCTGCCGTCGAGCGTCCCGCCACCGACGTTCGCGTGCAGCGCCTGGAGCGCGACGCTGGTCCCCGAGAACGCCAGCTGCGCGTCGGCGTTGGTGATTGCGGCGCGGTCGAGCCCAGAGACGTACAGGCCGTGCGAGAGCGCGACGGTGCCGACCACGGTGGGCGCTCGAACCGTGCCCTCGATCGCGAGCCGGCCGTCAAGGGTGCCGCCGAGCTTCGTCTGCGGCCCGGGGACGAACGGCGCGAACGGCGCAAGGTCGAGCGCGGTCAGCCCCAGCGTGAACGAGACGGGCGCGTCCAGCGGAACGCTGAGCGGCTGCAGCGAGACCGGGAGCGACCCTGCGACCAAGACGTTGCCCTTCGCGAAGGTCGCCTCAACGTCTTTGACCAGCAGCGTCTTTCCGTCGTAGCCGACGTTACCGAGAATGCGCGGGATCGCCAGCGCTGCGTAGCGCGCGCTCGTCATCTCGAAACCGATCGTCGCGCGCGGTTTCGCGAACGTTCCGGCGATGAGCGCGTTCGCCTGAATCGCGCCGCCGACGTCGAGCCGCGGTCCTTTGGGGAAGAGCGCAACGAGCGCTTTCGCAACGTCGGGCGACTCGGTGCGGATCGAGAGCGCGAGCGGATCGGCAGTCGAGAACCCGAGCGAGCCGCTCGCGTCGAAGCGCGCAAACCCGAGGTCGAGGCTGGTGTTCGTCAGCGCGATCCGCGCACCGTCGCTGCGCGCGTGCGCGGTCGCAGCGACGACCTTGTAACCGTACAGCGACCCGTTCGCCAGCGTCGCGTCGCCGCTTACGCCTATGCGCGGCCAGCGTCCGGCCAGCGTTCCGCTCGCATCGACCTGTCCGAGGACCGGCGCGGTGATCCCGAACGGCGGCAGCCAGGTCGCGAGGTCGACGCTCTGCGCCTGCACCGTGGCGCGGTAGCTCGCGCGCTCGAACGCGCGAACCGGACCGCCGGACGCCGCGACGACGCTCCCGTTCGCGCGCAGCGCGCCGTGCGAACCGCTGACGTTCAACGCCGCGGTGACCGCGCCGCCGCGCTGCGACCACGTCGCGCCGGTCGTGCCTAACGCGAAGCGCCGATACCGGAAGTCGCTCACGTTCACGCTCCCGGCCGTGTGCGTCGTCGCACCGTCGTTCGCGAACAGCACCGCGACCCGCCCGCGTCCGCCGAGCGTCTCGGCTTCGTCGAAGTAGTCGTCGAAGTCGGCTAAGTTCGCATCGGCGCTGCGAGCGTCGACCGAAAACGCGCGGCTCGCGATCGAGATCGTGGCGTCGAGCGTCGCGTGCGTCGTGCCGACGGTGACCACGCCGCGGCTGGCGGACAGCGAGCTCCGCGTGATCGCCACCCCGGCGCGCGCGTCGCGAAAAGCGAGCCCGTTGTACGATCCCTCGGAAACCGTGACGTCGCCGGCGACGCGCGGACGCGCGCCGTTTCCGCCGACGCGCACTTGCGCCGCGAAGCTGCCTTCGAGGTACTTCACCGGCAGGCGCAGCGCGCGGCGCATCTCGCCGACGTCGCCGATCGGCACGCGCGCGAAGAGGTCGTACGCCAGCGCGCTCGGACCGGTCGTCCCGATCCCGCCGACGTTCCCGTCGAACGTGCCGTACGTCGCGCCGAACCCGGCGACGCCGCTGCGGATGTGCGCCGTACCGTTGGTGAGCGCCAGATCGGCGCCGCCGCTGACCGGGAATCCCGACGCGACGCCGTCGTCGAGCGATATGAGGCCGTCGAAGGCCGGCGCGTGCCCGCGCAGATCGGCTAGCCCGTAGAACCCCAGCGTTCCGGCTTGCAGCGGGATCCCGGCGCCGCGCAGCGCCGCGACCGGAACCCCCGGCGCAGAGAGCAGGAACGGTCCGCCGGCGTCGGCTGCGACGACCCGGCTACCGCCGATCGAGCCGTCAGCCGCGATGATGCGCAGCGCGTTGCCGTCGACGACCAGCGTCCCCGCGACGCGGTCGATCGCGACGCCGCGCACCTCGGCGCCGGGGAGCTCGGCACCGGTCGTCTGCACGACGACCCGGTTCTGGGCCAGCGTCGCGCGGACGGGACCGTGCACCGCGCCGTGCGCGCTCGGATCGTTCGTGAACGGGCGCAGCTGGTCGAGCGTGCCGTCGTACCGGCCCTGGAGGGCGAACAGGCCGCCGTCGTATGCGCCGTCGCCGCTGAAGCGTCCCAGCGGACCGTCCAGCCGGATATCGGCGAGCCGAACCTCGCGCAGCGAGCCGCCAAGCCGGACGCTGCCGCTGCCGAGCGCGTAGTTTCCGTAGCGCAAGTCGTGCCCGGTCAGCGTTCCGGCCAGCCCGAACGCGTCCGGCGTACCGCCGCCGGCAAGATCGCCGTCGATGACGCCGGAGAGGCGCGGCAGCGCCGCGATCACCGCGCCTGGGAGCCGTGCCTCGTTGCGCACCTCGGCGAGGCGGAAGCCGCGCGCATGGAGCCAGCCGGCGCTCTGCGAGATCGGCCGCTGCAGCTCGAAACCGCCGGCGAGCGAGGTGCCGTCGGCGCGCACGAACTCGAGCGGCCCGAACTCGCCGACGCCGTGGGGGTCGACCGCAAACGTCCCCGCGCCGGTCGTCGCGCCGAGCGCGCCGATCGTCCCGCGCGCGCTGAAACCAGCGCCGGGCGGCTGCGTGAGCAGCGCGGTCGCGACGACGTCGGCGTCGGGTGCGAGCACGTCGGTATACGGCAGCGTCGCCCCGCGGCCGTGCGCGTTCACCGCGATCCACACGTCGTCGCCCGCCGCGCCGATCAGGATCCGGCCGCCGATCGCGACGTTCGCGCTGCCGTAACGGCCTTGGACGCCGCCGATCGTCAGCGCGCTGTCGTAGTAGTCGACGGTGCCGTCGAGCGCGTCGACCGGGAAGCGGCCGTAGCTGACGTGCGCCGCGCCGAAGCGGGAGTGTATCAGCGGCTTCGCGAGTTTCGAGGCGAGCAGCGTCTCGAAGTGCGCGCCGCCGCGCAGCGGCATCTTCGCCGAGAACGTGAAGAGCGAGCGCAGGTCGTGCAGGTCGGCGTTCGCCGCGAACGCCATGCGAAACTCGGGCGTGCCGAAGAGATCGTAGATCGCGCCGCGCCCGCGCACCGGGATCCCGTTGAGCGTTCCGTCGATCGAGGTCGCGGCGAGCATGTCGTCGGTGATGATCAGCGGCGCGTCGAGGTTACGCACCGCGTGCGCGAGCGCGCCGACGGCGATCCGGCCGGCGCGCAGGTGCGCGCTGCCGCCGAGGCGATACGCGAACTCCGACCCCTCCGTCGGCGCGAGCGCGTAGTAGCGCGCGTCGACTCCGTCGAGGACGCCGTCGTCGAACCGGATCGACCTCGAGTGGACGAGGAAGCCCAGCGCGCCGCGCAGCGGCAGCCGCGCCGCGGTGAGGGGGTTCAGCGCGATGCCCCGCTGCACGTCGATCACCGTTCGCGCCGCGAGCGGAAAACGTTCGAGCGGCGCGCCGGGTGCGCGCCGTCCGAGCAGCACGCCGTCGACCTTGGCGGTCGTGCGCGCGTCGGATTTGACCGAAGCGTCGATCGAGACGTTCTCGATCGTCTGGTTGGCGAGGTCGGCCTGCAACGGAGCGGCGTCGATCAGCCGGATCACCCCGTCGCGAACGCGCGCGGTGAAGTAGTACGGCGCCGCGGCTTTGCGCGTCGGCGCCGGCGGCGTCCCCGGCGTCCCCCCGGTCCGGTTGAACGTCATCGTCCCGTCGGCGTGGCGGGTGATCGTCAGGACCGGCTTCAGGATCGAGATCGCGGCGAACCCGAAGCGGTGCTGCCCGCCCGGGAAGATGTCGCGCAACGCGTATTCGACGTCGACGCGCTGCGCGTCGAGCACCGGGTCGCCGTTCTTGACGACGTGAACGTCGAAGAGGGCCGCGTTATGGGTCCCGAGCGTCTGGGACCCGATCGAGACCTGATAGCCGGTAGCCGCCGAGAGGACGCCCTCGAGGATAGTCCGCGCGATCGCGTGCCGGGCGGCGATGAGCACGACGAGGAGTGCCGCGACGACCGCGGCGACGACGACCGCCCGCCGCGACGCTCTTACGCGAAACACCGCTTCCTTCGTCCCCGAGCGGGCATGCTCACAAACGTGCGAACGCGAGCGACTGGGCTAAAGGTCCAGGTTTCGCACGGTTCGGGCGTATTCTTGGATGAAGAGCTTCCGCGGCTCGACCTTCTCGCCCATGAGCTCGGTGAAGACTTTCTCCGCTTCCTCACCGGCTTCGTCCAGCTCGACCCGCTTGAGCCGGCGCGACGCCGGCTCCATCGTCGTCTCGGCGAGCTGCTCCGCGTCCATCTCACCCAGCCCCTTGAACTGCTGGACGGTGAACTCTTTGGGATCGGCCCCGTCGAAGACTTGCTGCAGCTCGGCCTCGTTGAAGGCCCACCACTGCTTCTTGCCTTTGCGAATGCCGTACAGCGGCGGCTGCGCGATGTAGACGAAGCCGCGCTCGATCAGCGGCTTCATCTTGCGGTAGAAGAACGTCAGCAGCAGCGTGCGGATGTGCGATCCGTCGACGTCGGCGTCGGTCATGATGATGATCTTGTGGTAGCGCAGCTTCGCGACGTCGAAATCGTCGCCGAATCCGGCGCCCAGCGCGGTGATCATCGTACGGATCTCTTCGTTGGCGAGCATCTTGTCGATTCGCGCCTTCTCCACGTTGAGGATCTTGCCGCGCAGCGGCAGGATCGCTTGCGTGTTCGGGTCGCGGCCGCCCTTGGCCGTACCGCCGGCCGAGTCGCCTTCGACCAGAAAGATCTCCGACAGTGCCGGATCCGTCGTCTTGCAGTCGACGAGCTTGCCGGGCAGCCCGCTGCCCTCGAGGACGTTCTTGCGGCGCGTCAGATCGCGCGCCTTCTTCGCCGCCTCGCGCGCGCGCTGCGCCTGCATGCACTTGTCGACGATCGCGCGGGCGATCTTCGGATTCTCCTCGAGGAAGAAGTCGAGCCGTTCGGTGACCAGCGCGTTGACGATCGGCCGAATCTTCGCGTTGCCGAGTTTGGTCTTCGTCTGGCCTTCGAATTGCGGATCCTGGAGCTTCACCGAGATGATCGCGGTGAGCCCTTCCATGCAGTCGTCGGTCGAGAGGTTCGCCTCGGACTCCTTGAGCATGCCGCGCTTGCGCGCGTACTCGTTCACCTTTCCCGAGATCGCCGTGCGGAAGCCGGTGAGGTGCATCCCGCCTTCGATCGTGTTGATGTTGTTCGCGTACGCGTAGACGACTTCGTTGTAGCCGTCCTGCCACTGCAGCGCGCACTCGACGTCAACGCCATCGCGCTCGCCGTTGGTCGAGATGACCGGCGTCAGCGATTCCTTGTTCTCGTTGAGCCACTCGACGAACGAGACGATCCCGCCCTCGTACATGTAGCCGCGCTCGCGCGGCCCCTCGTCCGGCCGTTCGTCGCGCAAGATGATCGAAAGCCCACGGTTGAGAAACGCCAGCTCGCGCAGCCGCGCTTCGAGGATCTTCCACGAGAACTCGAGCGTCTCGAACACCTCGGGGTCGGGCTTGAAATGCTGGATCGTGCCGGTGCCCTCGGCGCGGCTCAGTCGTTTGAGCTTCTGCGAGGTGACGCCGCGCTCGAACCGGATCTCGTACCACCAGCCGTCGCGCCGCACGCGCGTGACCATCCACTCGGAGAGCGCGTTGACGACCGAGACGCCGACGCCGTGCAAGCCGCCCGAAACCTTGTAGCCGCCCTTGCCGAACTTTCCGCCGGCGTGCAGCAACGTCATCGCGACCTCGACGGCCGGGAGCTTCTCCTCGGCATGGATGTCGATCGGGATGCCGCGGCCGTCGTCCTCGACCGAGCACGAGCCGTCTTTGTAGAGGACGACGAGGATGTTGCGGCAGTAGCCCGCGAGCGCTTCGTCGACGGCGTTGTCGACGACCTCGTACACGAGCTGGTGAAGCCCCCGCTCGGCGGTGTTGCCGATGTACATGCCGGGGCGCTTGCGAACCGCCTCGAGGCCTCGCAGAACCTCGATCTGTTCGCCGGTATAATCTTGCACGATCTACTGTCTTCGTTGCCGACGTCGTTTTTACCTGACGATGCGTACGCTCTCTTCGTCCGTCTCGATGAGACGGACGAAGTCATAGAGCTCGCCCAGCGCGTTCTTGCGCACCGCGGAATCCATCTCGAGGCGCAGTGGATCGATCCGCGTTTCGAGCAGGACGAACGAGCTCGCCAGCTTGCGCAGACGCACGCGATCGAGCGGTTGACGGAGCTTGTGCAGCTTGTTCGCGCGCCACATCTCGTCCCACCACGCCTGCAGCAGCCGGCGGCGGCTCGCGTCGTATTCCTCGGGCGTCAGCCCGGCGACCAGCACGAGGACCTCATCGGAGCCGAGCCAGGGCGCCTCGAAGACGAGACGCTCGCACGCGAACCGCCGGCGGCGGTCTTGGTCGTCGCCGCACGGGCGGCACGTCGCCCCGCCGTCGACCGGCGCATCGCAGAGCGCGCAGAAGCGGCCGCCGCGCGCTCGGTGCGCACCGCGCGTCCGCTCG
>CALEOJ010000031.1 GCA_937910425.1 uncultured candidate division WPS-2 bacterium | reverse complement strand
CCCCCCCCGCCTAACCGGCCGCCGACCCGCTCGCGGTAGACATCGGACCGAGGCGCTCGATCGTCGTGCGCGGTTCCGCCTCGCGGTAGCCGTACACCCGTAAGACGGACTCCCCGGTCAACAGATCCCAGAGCGGATCGACCACGAGCTGGCGGCGCCAGGACGTCAGGTTCACGACGTCCCCGAGCGCTTCGGCGGTCTGCGGCGCCTCGCGCGCGATGCGCTCGAGTGCCGCCCGCGGAAGCAGGAGCGTCATCGGGAGATCGTTCTCGGCGGCCAGCGCGCTGACCAGCACCGCCATCGTCGAAACGAGCGCCTCGCGCTGCGGTCCGAGCGGTTTTGGCGCCCGCGGAGGGAGCTCGTCCTCATCGATCGCCTCGCCGCGCTGGACCGCTTCGACGATTCGCTCGCCCAAGTTGCGCCGCGTCCCCGCGTCGATGCGCCGCAGCTGCGAGAGTTCGTCGACCGACTTCGGCCGCAGCTGCACCAGGCCGGCCATCACGTCGTCGGGGAGCACGTACTTCAGCGGAATGTTGCGCTCGCGAGCGTAGCGGTCGCGCAGCTGCGCGAGCTCGTTGAGGATCCCGAGCTCGCGCCGGTTCATCCGCGCGTTCCCCGAGACGCGCTGGTACAGCCGTCTCGGATCGCTGCGATACGTCCGCAGCTCGACCAGCGCCGGCATCTCTTCCTGGGCCCAGCGCTCGCGCCCGCGCGCGACGAGGCGTTCGCGCAGCGTGTCCTCAAGGCTGAAGAGATACCGTACGTCGTCGACCAGATACTCGACCTGCTTCGGCGTGAACGGCCGCGTGCTCCAGTCACTGACGGTCTGCGACTTGCGCAGCGTGACGCCGCACAGTTCGCGGACGAGGTCGAGGAGCGAGATCGAGATCCCGTAACCGACGAACGCCGCGGCGACCTGCGTGTCGAACACCTCGCGCGGGAGCGTCTCGAACGCGTCGGCGAGGATGCGAAGATCCGAGGCGAGCGCGTGGCCGACGACGCGCGCGCCGGCCAGCGCGTCGACCAACGGACGGAGGTCGCGGAGCGCGAGCGGATCGACGACCGCAACGCCGTCGTCGAACAGCAGCTGGACGACCATGAGGTGCGGCGTGTACGACTTCTCGGTGTGGAACTCGGTATCGAGACCGATCCGCGGGGCGCGCGCAATGCGCGCGCACAGGGCTGCCAGCGCCGCGGGGGTGTCGACGAGCGACACTGCGAGCGCCGGGCTCGTCGAGGGATTCACGGACGCACCGGCTCGGCGGTACGCGCTGAGGCAGGCGGCGAGGCGTGCGGATGATGGCGGCGGCGTGGGATGCGAATGTGATGCTTCTCCGCGTAGGTTTGCGCGTTGTCGACCTGCGCGTCGATGTAGTCGGACGCGGCGTGACCGAAGACGGCGAGGACGGTGCAGATCGGGATCGCGATCGCGCACATCGTGTAGATCTGCCGAACGATCGGGACGCGCAGCGCCGCGGCGGTCTGCGTCGCGATGGTGCCGCCCAAGCCCGGGATGATCCGCACGACGATGAGGAACATCGGCGAGCCGATCTTGAACCGGCGGGCCCATGACGGCAGGCGCTCGACGTTCTTCTTCACGTCGAACGCATCCGACGTGCGCAACGCGATGGCGTACCCGATCACGGCGGCGAGCACGAGACCGATGGCGTTGATGACCGAGCCCCAGAGCGGGCCGAACAGGACACCGTTCATGATCGCCAGGGCATCGGTGACCGAGAACGGCGCTGAGGCGACGACTGCGAACACCAGCACGGCAAGTGGAATAGCGAACCAGCCGAGCTGACCGAGCGCGTGCTCGACCCAGCCACGGTGGGAAACGACGAAGTACGCAAGCACAAAGGACACGACTAAGATCAGGACCGCTTCGATGCGGCGGAGCACACGGCTGATTCCTGGGGTCACCGCCTTGGTTCTTTGCGGCGTCCAAGAGTTCGCCTCCGCTCAGCTGCGAACGAGGTGCGACTGCTCCTCGTCAACCCTCGAAATCCGGGGTTGACCCTACCCCGGCGGGGGAGTACGATGGATACACCTCGAGGTACTTCATCAGCACACGGGAGGGCGGCTTGACGTCGCAAGATCCACCCGGGTCCAAGGCACCGACCGGCTGACTGCGCGCCGGCCGGTGACCGAAAACGACAACCGAATTGTCCAAGCGCAAACCAGCATCCGATGGCAGGAGGGCGGCATCAGCTCGATGACCGAAGGTCCACCGAAGGAGACTACGTCGTAGCGGTCGATTGACCACCGCGACAAGAAAAAACGAAGGGCCACGCCGACCGGCGTGGCCCTTTCGCTGTTGTCATCCTGAGCCTGTCGGAGGACGCGTGTCGAACTAGTGGTAGGCGGCGAGCTTGACGCTCGTCACACCGAGCGCTTGCGCGAGGTCGTAGTGCGCTTGGTCCGCGATGCGGTGATAGTTGCCGTCGGCCGCGGCGCCGAACTTCTTGTCGATGTCGTTCATGACCGCTTCGTGGATCTGATGGGTCACGAGATGGTCGAGCTGCGTGCCTTCGTAGTACGTTCCGCCGACGAGTCCGAGCGTCACGACGCGCTTCGCGAGCGCTGCCCCGTGCAAGGTAGGCGAGGGAAACTTCACGCCGGCTTTGGTCGCGATGGCGACCGCGTCGTTGACGGCGAAGTTCTGCACCGCCACGAACGAGCCAACCTTAGCAGCGCCGTATTGTTTGGTGAGCTTCGCGACTTCCGCGTTCGCGGTCTTCGCGCCGGCCAGCGCGGTCAGCGCCTTGACGATCGAGAAGTGGCCGGGCGCGCCGCCCGCCGTGACGAGCGAGATGGCTGCCTGCAAGTCGGGCGTCCCGGTGTAGTCGACGCCGTCGCCGCCGGCCGCACCGGGCGGCATTCCGTGGTCGAGGCCGCCGGACATCATGCCGCCGGACATCGAACCCGTGCTCATCGGCATCGGTGCGTTCGACTGCGCGAAGGCGGGGGCGAAACAGAGTGCGGCAAGCGCAGCGCCGGCCGCTGCGGCCGTGAATCGTTTGATCAAGTGCGTTCTCCAGAAAAAAGTAGTCCGCCGATCGAACGACCCGCGATGGAGAACGGATTGCCCTATTCGACCGCCGCGACCGAGCGCAGGTCGGAGGCGTCGCGGCTCGCTTCGGTTCCCAAGAACGCCGCCAGGATCTCGAGCCCGACGGCCGGGCTGGTCGCGCGCAGGCTGAGCGCGAGCACGTTTGCGTCGTTCCAGCGGCGGGCGCCCTCCGCGGTCACGGCATCGGCGCACAGCGCCGCGCGGACCCCGCGAACCTTATTGGCAGCGATCGAGATCCCGGTCCCGGTCCAGCAGCAGACGATCCCGACGTCGGCGCGTCCCGCGGCGACGGCGTCGCCGACCGCACGGCCGACAGAGGCCCACTCGGTTTCGGCGGCGTCCTCGCGCAGGGCCCCGAAGCGCTCGACGGCATCGCCGCGCCGGTTCAGCTCCTTGACGAGCGCGTCGGTCAGCGGGCCGACGTCGTCCGATCCAATCGCGCAGCGCATCATATGTCATCCCGTCATCCTGAGCCTGTCGAAGGGTTGTCGAAGGGCCGTTACTGCTGGATCGTGATGTTGTCGGCCTCGAGCGTCCCGTCGGGATCGGTGCGGCCGTTGATATCGACGTTCGAGCCGACGCCCGGGGTAGCGCCACGCGGGCTGATGATCGTGCCCTGATGCAGCTTGATCTGGCGGTAGCAGTTCGACCCGCACTGGACCTGCATGTCGAAGCGCTTGAAATAGGTCACCGTTCCACGCGCGTTGTTGCGGGTGTTGATCGCCTGCCGCTGGAGGATCTGAGCGCCGATCCCCATGATCGTTTGAATGATCGCCGAGTTCGGGGTGTTCGGAGGTAAAGTGGGGACGGCGATCGGGGTCGGCACCGGCACGGGGGTCGACTGCGCTCCAGCGAGTGAGGTCGCGCCCAGAGCGAGAACGAGAGCCGACGTGGCGATGAAAGAACGACGCATGGCACGCAAGGAACGCGCCCGGGACCAGGCAGGGTTCCGGTGACGGTGGAGATCCGCGACGCGGCGACCGTGATCGTCGGCCGGGATACGAGCGAGGGCTTGCAGGTCTTTCTGGTCCGGCGGAACACCGGCGCCTCGTTCCTGACCGACCGGTACGTCTTCCCGGGCGGCCGCGTCGACGAGGCCGACCGCGACGAGGCGGCGCGGCGGCTGCGCGGCTCGGCCGGCGAGGTCGATCCCGCGTTCGCAATGACCGCCGCGCGCGAGACCTTCGAGGAGGTCGGGCTGCTCTTCGCCGACCGCGTCGTGCACGGCAGCGAGCTCGCCGCCCTGCGCCGCGCGATGCACGCCGGCGAGATCACGTTCGGCGCGGTGCTCGAACGGCTCGACGCGTCGGTCGACGCATCGCAGCTCCGCTATTTCTCGCGCTGGATCACGCCGAAGGGCGAGCTCGCGACGCGCCGCTTCGACGCGCGCTTTTTCGTGGCGCGCGCGCCGGCGAACCAAGTCGCGGAGGCCGACGCGACCGAAGTGCTCGACGGCCGCTGGATGCGGCCGGCCGACGCGCTCGCCGCGCACGCGCGCGGGGAGATCGGGATGATCCTTCCGACGATCAAGCACCTCGAACGGATCGCGCCGTACCGCACCGTCGACGAGGTGCTCGCCTTCGCGCGCGGCAAGACGATCGTGACGGTCACGCCCGAGGTGCAGCCCGGACCACGGTTCGTGCTGCTCCCAGAGCTCGAAAACGCATGGTGACGCTCAGCCCGCGCGTCGGGCGGTTGCGCGCGCCGAATCCCTCGCCGATGACGCTCGACGGAACGAACGGCTACGTCGTGCGGGCCGGTCCGGGGGCGCTGGTCGCGGTCGATCCTGGCCCGCTCGACGACCGTCAGCGCGATGCGT
>CALEOJ010000030.1 GCA_937910425.1 uncultured candidate division WPS-2 bacterium | reverse complement strand
GCTAGCGGACCGCACCGTCGGCGCCGTCGAGAGTCGCGGCGTCGGCGGTGTCGATGTACGCGGCGGCGGACGAGCCGCGATCCTGACTGTCGGTGTAGACGGCCGGCGTCATGCCGGGACCGAAGGGGTTCTGCTGGGCCTCGGCGTTGTGCTCGTCGAGATAGAACGCCGCGGTCACGCCGATCGGCTGCGTCGCATTGCGCCAGACCGGCGTCCCGAGATACGCGCCGAGCGCGATCGCCGCGGCGACCGGGACGGCGGCCTTGGGACCCCACGCGCGCAGACGCTCGAGCCACGACGGCTTCTCGTGCCGGAGCGCGTCCCAAACACGCGCCTTCACCAGCGACGGGAACTCCAGTTCCTCGGTGCGTGCGGCGGAGCGCAGCGCTTCGCTGAGCGCGGTTTCTTCGGCATGGACGGCTTCGCACGCCGTGCAGCTTTCGAGGTGCGCAAAGACTACGGCGTCGGCATCGGGTTTCAGCGCGCCGTGGAGGTAGTCGGTCAAAATTTCGCGGTCGTAGTGTGGGGTACTCATCGTTCTTCCTGTTGCGCCCTAGTCACTAACCGACGGAGAAGAGCTCGCGCACGGTGGAGTCGCGACCGGACGGTTCCGATCGAACACCCCATGATGTCGGCGATCTCTTGGTAGCTGTACTCTTCGATGTCGGCGAGAACCACGACTTGGCGCTGTTCCGGGGAGAGCTGGGCCAGGGCCTTCGCCAGCGGCTCCCCCAGCTGTCCCGCCACGTAGTCCTCGATGGGGTCGACGGCCATCGGCCGCTGCCCACCGTACTCCTGCGGGGCGTTGTCTTCGGGGATCTCTTCCTGGAAACGCCCTTTTCGTCTCCGAAGTTCATCCCGATACAAGTTCGTGATGATCCGGTAGATCCAGGACAGGAACGAGGTGCCCGGCTGGAACGACCGCCAGGCCCGGTAGACGCGGATGAAAGCGTCCTGGGCGAGATCGCGAGCGTCCGACTCGTTGCCCGTCAGCCGGTAGGCGAAATTGTACGTCGCCTTGCCGTACTGGTCCATCGCCATCTCGAGAAACGCCGACGCTTCGTCCGAGGGCGGCTCGATCGGCTTGCGCGGAACCCCCATCGGGCTCAGCCCCTTCGGGGCGAACGCAGGCTCAGCCTCGCGCTGAGGCCGTCGCTCGCTATTTGCAGCTGTTCGCCGCCGGGATGATCACCTTCGAGGCTGCCTCCTCGTAGCGGCTCACGCCCGCGGCGATGTCGCCGAGGTCCCGGTCGAGTAGGTGAGCGTCGTTGAGGCTGTGCCCGACCGACTGATGCGCCGGGTTGAACGCGGTCGATGTATCGCGCAAGAAGCCGGAGATCGGGATCGGCGAAGGGATCGTCCCGCCGGGTCCGGTGGCGACGTTCGGTTGATTCGAGCGCTGCATGTTCAGCTCACTCTCGCTGAGCTCGCCGAACCGCCGCATCCGCTCGGTCTCGACGAACCCGCTCATGGCGTTGAGCTCGGCCTTCTGCGCGGCCAGGATGGCAGCCAGGCTCCGGCGCAGATCGCGCAGCGTCTTGGCGTCCTCGGGTTTGGCGGTTCCGGGGATGTCGAGGTTGGGCGATTTCAACGCTTCCTCGATCGCGTCGACGTTCTTGACCATCCCGTCGACCTGGCGGTCCATCTGCATCAGGTGGAGGTCGCGCGCCTCCTCCGAGTCCTTGATGACGTAGTCGAAGATCGTCTTGCGCAAGGTGCCGTAGGTCTGGTCGTTCTTCATCGCCGCCGCGACCGCCGGCGCGACCGCCCGCCGAATCGCCGTGCAGACGGGCTTGGACCGCGTCGTCCCGATGATCGGCAGGTTGGACGGCGCCGGGATCGGATTCAGATTGAACGGGTTGGTCGGCGACGGTTTCGGGACGGGCGCCGGTGAGGCGAGTCCAACGGCAAGCGCGCCGAGCGCGACGTAGGCGAGCACCTGACGTGCTTCGACGCCCCCGCGGTCGTTCCGTGCAGGGCGAGCGGTTCGACCCGAGGTGTTGGGGGGGAACTGTGGCGTGCCTCGCGTAGTTGTTAGGCAAACCTCACACGCTTCGGAGCCGACGATGGCCGCGGTCCACGCCAACCCCCAAACGCTCGACGTGCCGCGCGGCCGGAGTCCTCTCTGGCGGTACCTTGCCGTCGCGGGTCCCGGCCTGATCGTCGCCTTCGCCGACACCGAGGCCGGCAGCATCACCACCGCCGCGACCTCCGGCGCGCAGTTCGGGATGAAGCTCGTCCTGCTGCAAGTGCTGCTGATCGTGCCGCTCTTCGTCGTTCAGGAGATGACGGTTCGGCTCGGCACCGTCACGGGCAAGGGCCACGCGCAGCTGATCCGCGAGAACTATGGGCTGGCGTGGACGTGGGTCTCCCTCGGCACGATGCTGATCACCAACCTCGCCGCGCTGGTCACCGAGTTCATCGGGATCGCAGGCGCCGCGCTCGTCTTCGGGATCCCCGTCGCGCCGCTGGTGATCGTCTCGGCCACGGTCCTGATCGGGATCGCGTTCAGCGGGCGCTACAAGCGGGCCGAATTCTTCGCGCTCGGACTGTGCCTCTTGGAGCTGCTGTTCATCCCGGCGGCGTTCGCCGCACATCCCGATCCGGGCGTGCTGCTCCGCGAGGGCTTGTTCGGCAGCCAGCCGCTCGGGAACCGCGACTATCTGCTCCTGGTCGCCGGCAATATCGGCGCGGTCATCATGCCGTGGATGATCTTCTACCAGCAGTCCGCGACGGTCGACAAGGGACTGCGGCCGAAGGATCTCAAGCTGGCGCGGATCGACACCGCGATCGGCGCAGTCGTCACCCAGGTCATCATGATCGCGGTGGTCGTGACCTGCGCTGCGACGCTGTTCGTCCATCACATCAGCGTCACCGATGCCGCCCATGCCGCGCTCGCGCTCGTCCCGCTGACCGGTTCGAAGCTGGCCGGGATCGCGTTCGGCGCGGGGCTGCTCGGGGCGGCTCTGCTCGGCGCCCTGGTCGTCTCGCTCGCCTCGGCCTGGGCGTTCGGTGAGGCGTTTGCCTGGCGCTGCTCGCTGAACGCGGCCTGCTACGAGGCGAAGCGCTTCTACGGGATGTACGCGGCGATGGTCGCGTTGGCCGCCGGCATCGTGCTGATTCCGCACCTGCCGCTGATCCGCATCACGGTCTGGGTCATGGCGTTCAACGCCTTCGTGCTCCCCCTCGTCCTCGGCTTTCTGCTCGTCCTCTCGAACGACAAGAAGATTCTCGGCGACCGGGTGAACTCGCGGCTGGGCAACGTCGTTGGGGTCGGCGTCGCGGTCGTCTGCGTCTGCCTGGGGCTCTGGTTCGGGACCCTGACGCTGCTCGGGCAGGCCGGGTAGCGCCGCTCGGGCGCCGCAATTTACGGAATCTTAACACACCGAAAGTTTACGAACCCGTGACGAACGTCCGATAGTCACGGTACGCGGGTCCGGTTGACGTCCGCTGGATTTGCGCGAAAATGAGGGCGTCTCGCCGGTACGTCGTGTGTACGGATTTCGTACGACGTGCTTCCTCTGCGGCATCGGTCGGTTCACGGATGAACTTCGCATGATCGCCTACGTGCTACTGGGTTTCGCGATCACCGCGGTGGTCGGTCTCGTCGCGTACGTCGTTCGATTGCGTACCGCCGCCACACGCCTGCGGCGCAACCGCGACGAGGCGATCGAGCGGCACGTCCACGTCATGCAGGCGGTCGCGGACGGCGTCTACGTGGTCGATGAAGATCTGAAGATCGGGCACCTGAACCCTGAGGCGGAGCGGCTACTCGGGACGAGCGCCGCCGCGCTGCTCGGCCGCGGGCTCGAAGAGATCGTCGATCCGCTGGTCTCCGACATGGGCCCCGACGTCCGCTACGCGCGCCGCACCGGCGAGACCGTCCGCAAGTTGCATCTCTCGGCAGCCTCGGGTGCGACCGTCGAGGTCC
>CALEOJ010000029.1 GCA_937910425.1 uncultured candidate division WPS-2 bacterium | reverse complement strand
AGGTCGCCGGCGAGCGACCGGCGGACCGTTTCGGGCGCCCGGACGGCGACGCACCACGCCGCGAGTTCCTCGGCGTGCGCGAGCGTCCGCTCGAGTTCGGCGTTGCGCGCCTTGACGTCGTGGTGCGTCGTGTAGGTGCCGCGGTGCGTCTCCAAGTACAGCTCGCCGCGGTACTCGGGGAGCGGTCCCGGCGCGACGTCGTGCGCGAACCAGTCGGCGACGCGCGTCCAGCCGCGCGAACCGTCGGCGACGCGGGCGAGATCGGCGTCGGTCGGACCGCCGCCGCCGTCACCGTAGCCGACGACGAGCAGCTCGTCGCGCTCGCGCGCGGCGGCGATTCGCTCGTCGCTGAGTTCGCCGTCGTATCCGTTCAGCACGACGGCGACGAGCGCCGAGCCGTCGTCGGCGATCCAGCGGAAGCGCGGGTACGGCCAGCGCGTCGTCTCGTTCCATTGCAGCTTCGTCGTCGCGAAGTACGGCACGCCGGCGTGCGCGGCGAGCGTCGGGAACGTCGACGGAAAGCCGAACGTGTCGGGGAGCCAGGCGACGCTCGGCTCGACGCCGAGCTGTTCGCGCGTCCAGCGGATCCCGTGCGCGAACTGGCGCAGCACCGACTCGCCGCTCGGCGCGTGCAGATCGGGCTCGACCCACATCGTCGCCACGCTCGCGTCCCAGCTGGTCGCCGCGAGCGCGCGAACGCGGTCGCCCAGGGCGGGATCGTTCGCAAACACCCATGCGTAGAGCTGCGGCTGGCTCTGCGCGTAGACGTAGCGCGGATCGTTCTCGATCTCACGCAGCGCGGTGGCGAAGGTGCGCTGCGCTTTGCGGTGCGCCGCGTCGTAGGTCCACAGCCACGCCACGTCGAGATGCGCGTGCCCGACCAGCGGCACGGCGATCCCGATCCCAGGCGCGGCGCCTTCGCGCGTCTCGAGCTCGAGGTGCTCGGCGGGCTTCTGCGCGGCGCGCGCGAGCATCAGCCGCCAGCGGACCCCGTCGCCGGCGGGGAGTCCGGAGACCGGCAGCGAGCGCCGCTCGACCTCGAGGACGATCTCGTGCTCGCCCGGGTGCGCGGGAAGGTCGATCGTCTCGTGCATCGCGTCGAACGCGCCCTGCACGCCGCCGTCGATGCGCAGCAGCGCACCTGTCCGCGTACGATAGCGCACGCGCAGCGGACCGTCGGGGAACACCGCTCGCGCGACGAGCGCGACCGTCGCCTCGTCGGCGGTGCGCCGGGCGAGGCGGACGCGCATCAGAGCGTTGCGGTCAACCGGTCGTTGACGCTCGTACAATTGGCGCGCGCAGCGTTCTTCGAGTCGAGCACGTAGCGGAACTCGACCGTGAACGGCGCGCGCTTGCGCTCGTGCGGCAATTGCTGGCGAAATGCGGCGGCGTAGCTCTCGTTCGCGCCGAGCGCCGGAATCGGCTGACTTCCGATCGCGTTGCCGTCGCGGAGCAGCGAGAGGTGCTGGCGGGTGCCGTCTGGCTGTGCTGCGATGCCGATGTTCGTCACGTCGACCGTCACGACGTAGTTGTAGCGCGACATGTCGGTCGCGCGTACGACCTTGAGGCGCGGGTTCGCGACCAGCAGATCCGACGGGCACGGTGAGGGCGGCGCGGCGGCGAGCGCGACGGCGACCAGGAACGGCAGCATCAAGGCCCTTCGTACGCGCGCAGGCGCGCCTGCACCTGGGCCGGGACCGCGCTCACGTCTCACCCTCGAAGTAGTCGAGCTGCGGATGATCGCGCACCAGCGTGCCGGTCGCCTCGACGACGAACTTCCTGGAATCGGGATAGTAGCACACGTCGCCGGGATCGGCGCTCGCGATCATCAGCACGTCGGCGTCCTGCTCGGCGTCGTTCCAGATGCGGTGCGCGCCGCCGGCATGGGCCGGGAACGCGACGATGTCGCCCGGCCGGAGCGCGAACGTGCCGCGCGGCGTGCGCAGCGTCGGCGTCCCGGCCATGACGACAAACAGCTCTTCTTCCGCAGTGTGCCAGTGGTACGGACAGTAGTGGTCGCCAAGCCGCATCCGCCCGGACGCGTAGGAGAGCTTTCGGGAGCCGAGCAGCCAGCCGATCTCCGCCATCTCACTGCGGCCGAACGGGGCCGGATCGCCCGGGAACCGCGCGTACTGCAGCTCGTCCATGTTGACGCGGTTCACCAGGATCCCGTCGCGCGCGTCCAATGCGGCGCCGATCGCATCGAACGCGTTGCCGAACACGCACGCACCGTCACCGACCAGCAGATGGTCGACGTGCGCGGCACGCAGCGCGCGCAGCGACAGGGCCGCGCGGTCGACGTCGGCGACCTTCGGCATGATCGTCAGCGCGCCGGCCGGTTTCCCCCACAGCGCGTCACCGACGATCGCGGCGTTGCGCCCGCGGTCGACCAGCGCGATCTCGCCGGGGGTTTTCAAACCCTCGAATCCGACCACGCGCCAGCCAAGCAGGAATTCACCCGGTTCGACCGTCCGATCGGGCCGTCGCGCGAGCAGCGGCCCATCGAGCGCGCTCGCCACGACCGGTGCGCCGGTGGCGGCGGCGAGCGCGGC
This sequence comes from uncultured candidate division WPS-2 bacterium, assembly GCA_937910425.1. Classification (GTDB taxonomy): domain Bacteria; phylum Vulcanimicrobiota; class Vulcanimicrobiia; order Vulcanimicrobiales; family Vulcanimicrobiaceae; genus Vulcanimicrobium. Next base: position 4,716 of record CALEOJ010000029.1, on the reverse strand, counting down.
CGAGGCGCGCTCGTGATCGCGGTTCGTGACGAGCACCGCGGCGACACCGCGGGAGCGCAGCTCGGCGAGCGTCTCCTCGTCGGGTTCGAGCGGATCGACGACCAGATTCCCGTCCGGGTGTTCCGCGAAGAAGCTGTTGAAGTCGAGGCCTCGGTCGGGCTGCCATTGCGACCACGACCAGACTCCGGAGACCACGGTTTGTCGCATCCGCGACTCTCCGCCGGACGCCGGTCACAACCTGCCGGGCGCCCGCATGGCACCCAACCGTGCGTGCCGTACTGTCCGTTGGGTACGTGTTACTCCGGAGGAACGACTCGATGACCAAACGCCGCCTTGCTTGCCTCTCGCTGTGCGCCGCCCTCGCGGTGACGGCGGCCCCTGCCACGCCGGCGCTCGCCGACGGCGCCGCCAGCACGCGCAACATCATCCTCGGCGGTGCGGCGGTCGCGGGCACCCTGCTGATCATCAACCACAACAAGAAAGTCCACGAGAAGTACGCCGAGTACGACCGCCGTCAAGCGCAGACGCAGGCCGCCGCGAACAACGCCGAAGCGGCCTACGAGTCCGAGCGCAGCGCCTACGCGCACGAAGCCGCGCTCGTCTCCTCGTACAAGCACGAGGTCGCGATCCAGCATCAGGAGGTCCTGCGGCTGCGGCACCAGATCGCGATGACGCAGGGCCGCGCGCAGACAAACGTCGCGCAGGGTCAGCCGGCGTTCCACCCCTTGGTCGCCGGAACTCGTGTGAACGAGCCGGCGCCGATGCGCCTCGCGAACGTCTCGTACGGTTGGGGCGCCCTCTAGCGGTGCGGCCGAACCCCGTCGCGTACGCCGCCGTCGCGCTTGCGATCGCGGCGTACGGGTGTGCGCATCACGACGATCCGCTCGCGCTCGCCAGCGACACGACGCGCGGCGTCTACGACGCCGACTACGCGAAGACGACCCAACACTTCGACGCGGCGCTGAAGCTCCAGGTGACGCGCGCCTCGCTGAACGCGCTCTCCGCGCAGATGCATGCGTACGGAGCGTACCGCGGCCTCAAGCAGTTGCCGAGCGAGCCCGACAAAGCGCGCTACGATTTCGAAGCGGAATTCGACAAGGGCGCGATGCTGGTGCAGCTGCGCCTCGACCCGAACGGGATGATCGGCGCCTACCGCGTCGTCCCGGAAGTGGCCTCGGCGGCCGGGCGCTGATCCTCAGGTGCCTGCCTTCGAAGCACGTGCCTGGCTCTCGCTCTCACCGCGGCGGCGTGCCCGGTTGCGCTAGCCCGCCCAACCGAGCGCAATCTCCACCCGGACCTCACTCCCACAGCTCTTATGGATTAAGACTACCGCGGCGCTACTCTACTATGCTTTTAGGAGTACGTCAAGACGGCGCCCGCTCCAATCCCGTCGCGTAGGATGGAGACGCAATGACGGCCCCACCGGCCCGGCCCCGGTCGCGCGCGGCATCGATCGTCGGCCTGATCGTAGCGCTCGGCAGCGCCTTTTTGCTCCCGTATATCCCCGGCCAGGCGCACCAGAACATCGCCGACGTCAAGCAAGACCTCGGCATCGTCATCTTCGAATGGATCGTCGCACTCGTTATCTTGGCGATCGTTTTCTTTTGGGAGCGGCTGCCGCTCGGCTCGATCGGGTTCCGTATGCCGTCGTGGCGCGACGTCGGCGCGATGGGGATCACCAGCGTCGCGCTGTTCGTGGCCACGGCGATATTCGCGGCCCTGGCGCCGGCGACGGCGAGCGGCGCGACGTCCGCTCAAATCGTCGCGGTTCCGCTGATGCTGCGCATCGCTTTATTCGCGACGGCCGGCTTTTGCGAGGAGCTCATGTTTCGCGCCTACGCGATCGAGCGCCTCACCCTGTTCACGGGGAAGCTTTGGGTATCGGGTGCGGTGACGGTCGCGCTCTTCACGCTCGCACATGTCCCGCGCTACGGTTTCCATTCGTCGCTCCTCGCCGTAGCGATCATCGCGGCGTTTCTGACGGCCCTCTACCTGTGGCGGCGAAACTTTTGGGTGTGCGCCGGCATGCACGCCTTTGTCGACTGCTACGGTCTGGTCATCGCGCCGTTGTTCGGGGACGGCGCGCACTGACGCCGTCGGAACACGCCGGCGCATTCGTGAGGTCGGCGTGCACGAGATCCGAGACAAACATGTAGCCCGGCTCGTGCGTGATCGCGAACGGGAGCTTGCTCGCGACGATGACGCTCTGCGGCGTCACGCCGCAGCCCCAGAAGACCGGCACGTCGTTTGGCTCGAGGACCGGGGCGTCGCCGTAGTCGGGGCGCATCACGTCGTCGATCCCGAGCTGCCGCGGATCGCCCCACGCGACCGGCTCTCCGTGCCCGATGCGGTACGCCCGCGTCACGTCGCGCACATGCTCGATCTGCTCGGCCCCGTAGGGGCGCATGCTCACGACCATCGTGCCGTGCAGACGGCCCGCGGGTGCGAGCTGGATGCGCGTGCGATACATCGGGACGTTGCGGCCCTGCGCGTAGTGCCGCGGCGGAAGACCCGCCTCCGCGAGCGCGTGGTCGAACGTGAACGAGCAGCCGATCAGGAACGCGACGAGGTCGTCGGACCACAGCGCGCGCACGTCGCGCGGCTGCAGCGCAAGCACGCCGTCGCGCCACACGCGATAGCGGCCGAGGTCGGTTCGCAGGTCGGCGCCCGGCGCGCAGCGCGGTTCGAACGCGCCCGGCTCGAGTCGCTCCAGAACCGGGCACGGAACGGGGTTGCGCGCGCACAGATCGGCGAGCTCGTGCGCGTACGCGCGCGGCACGACGACGAGGTTCGCCTGCACGTGGTCGGGCGCGAGGCGCTCCGTCGGCCCGGCGATCGTACCGTCTCGAACCGCGGCTCGGGCATCGGCTGCGGTCATTCGGCGAGCCCGATCCCGTCGGCACGATCGCGTTCGCGTGCCGCCGGATCGCGCAACGCGGGATCGCCGTACCCGCCGCCACCGGCGGTGCGCACGATGATCGCGTCGCCGGGTTCCATCGCGACGCTGGTCTTCGCCGGCAGATCGCTCAGCCCGCCGCCGCCCTTGACCATGACGTGAGCGCCGGTCGCGCCGTCCTTTCCGCCGCCGGTGCCGTGCGGCCGCACCGCGTGGCGCTCGGCGAGCAGCGATGCGGTCGCGGTACCGTCGCGCAGCTGGAACGCGCGCACCAGGCCGGAACCGCCGCGGAAGCGGCCATCACCCGCGCTCCCTTCGGCGAACTCGTAGGCGGTGATCAGCATCGGCATCTGCCGTTCGATCGCCTCGATCGGCGTGTTCAGCGTGTTCGTCATGTGGACGTGGATGCCGTCGATCCCGTCGGCGCTCGGACGCGCGCCCATCCCGCAGCCGTTCGTCTCGTAGAATGCCCATGAGCGTCCCTCGCCGTCGAGTCCGCCGATCATCACGTTGTTCATCGAGCCGCCGCTCTGCGCCGGAACGCGTCCCGGCGCGAGCTTCGCCAGCGCGCCGAGCACCAGATCCGCGTTGCGCATCGAGGTCTCGACGTTTCCCGCGCTGACCGGCGCCGGCCGGCGCGGGTTGAGCAGCGTCCCTTCGGGGACGTGCACGGTGATCGGGGCGAACGAGCCGTCGTTCATCGGGATGCGCGGATCGGTCACGGCGCGCACTGCATAGTACACGCCCGAAAGCGTGACGCCGTAGACCGCGTTGAGCGGCATCGTGCGCTGCGCCGAGGTGCCGGCGTAGTCGAGCGCGAGCGTATCGCCGCGTTTCTCGAGCCGGACGCGCAGCACGATCGTCGGCTCGCCGCGCTCGTCCTCCATCACGTCCTGATGCTCGACGGTGCCGTCGGGGAGCGCGCGCAGCGCCGCGCGCGTGCGCCGTTCGCCGTCGGCGAGCGCCTTGTCGAGCGACGCCTCGACGACGTCAATCCCGTAGCGGTCGACCAGCTCGAGAAAGCGGCGTTCCCCGACGTTGTTGCCGGCGATCTGCGCGCGCAGGTCCCCGGCGCGGGCCTCCGGCGTGCGCGAGTTCGCGCGCAGCAGGTCGACCGTCTCGTCGACGACGCGGTCGTCGCGCACCAGCACGGTCGGCGAGAACACCGCCCCTTCCGCGAAGAGATCGCGCGCGTCGGGCGGCATCGAGCCGGGGACGCTGCCGCCGACGTCGGTGTGGTGCGCCTTGTTCGCCGCGTACCCGACGTGCCGCGCGCCGTGATAGATCGCGCGGATGACGGTGACGTCGTTGAGGTGCGTCCCCGACAAGTAGGGATCGTTCACGACGATCATCTCGCCGCGCGCGATCGGCCGCTCGCGCTCGACCAGCCACGCGATCGTGCGCCGCAGCCCCCAAGGCAGCGAACCGAGGTGGACCGGGATGTGCTCGGCCTGCGCGACCAGCCGTCCCCGCGCGTCGAACAGCGCGCACGAGTGGTCGAGCCGTTCCTTGATGTTCGGCGAGTACGCGGCGTCGCGCACGGCGATCCCCATCTCCTCGCTCGCGTAGACGAGCGCCGACGCGACGAGCTCGGCGGTGATCGGATCGAGGCCGGCGGCGAGGGTCATGGTGCGTGCTCCAGGACGAGGTTGCCGAACCCGTCGACCCGGGCCGACCAGCCGCGCGCGACGTAGGTCGTCGCGTCGTATTGCTCGACGACCGCCGGTCCGTCGAACGCATCGCCCGGCCGCAGCAGCGTGCGGCCGTACACCGGGGTGTCGGCGAACGCGACGCCGTCGAAGACGCTGCGCGGCTCGCGG
>CALEOJ010000028.1 GCA_937910425.1 uncultured candidate division WPS-2 bacterium | reverse complement strand
GCGGTGTCGCGCTGGTCGCCGAACTGCGGGGACTCGCCGCGGCATTGCGAGGCGCCGACTGGTGTTTCACCGGCGAGGGACGCATCGACGAACAGACGCTGCGTGGAAAGGTCGTCGACGGCGTCGCGGCGCTAGCGCGCGCCGCAGCGGTCCCGGTATTCGCGTTCGGCGGCAGCGTCGAACTCGCGGTCGAACCGGCGCTGCGCGCGCGCGGCGTATGCTGCGTTCCGATCGTGCCGGGTCCGCTGACGTTGCAGGAAGCGATTGCGAACGCCGCCGCGAACCTGCGAGCCGCCGCCGCCCGGGTTACTGCGTCGTTGACCTCACCCCGGGCCGGTCCTGGAGGCTGAATGCTGGTCGCGTTCCTCGCCGCGTACAGCGGGGACGCCGCGTGCGATGCCGTGCGCAGTGTTCACCCTGCCGAAGTCGGGCTCGTACGTGCTGCACGTCGAGGCCGAGTCGGAGAGCGACGTCCCGTACACGGCGCGGCTCAGCATTCGGTGATTCACGTCGCGGCTGCGGGCCCGGGGGCCGGGCGGAAGCGCACGTAGCTGGCGCGTTTGGCGACCGCCTCGTCGATGATCCCGACGACGACCGCGGCGAGCCGGTCGCTGTCATGGCGGACCGTGTCGGTCTCGCTGATCACGTTCGCGCGCACCACCCGCACGCCGAGCCCGGCGAGCTGCTCTTCGTCGACCTGCACCGGCAGCTGTCCCTCTTCGGCATACGCTTCGCGCAGTTTGCGCGGCAGCTCGTCGTTGACCACCGTGACGTCGCAGACGTGCGCGCCGCCGGCGCCGCGCAGCAGCGCGCGGACGTGTGCGGACGCGGTGTAGCCGTCGGTCTCGCCGGGCTGCGTCATGACGTTGCAGACGTAGATCTTCACCGCGTTCGCCGCCTCGATCTCGCGCCCGATGCGGTCGATCAGCAGGTTCGGCATGATCGAGGTGTAGAGCGAACCCGGTCCGAGCACGATCGCGTCGGCGTCGCGGATCGCGGTGATGACCTCGTCGAGCGGCGCGGCGTACGGTGGATCGAGGAAGACGCTCTCGATCGTCCCGCGCGCTTGGGTGATCTTGGTCTCGCCCTCGATGACGCGCCCGTCGGTCAGCTTCGCGCACAGCCGCGCGACGGCGAGCGTGGAGGGCAGCACGCGTCCTTTGACGTTGAGGACGCGGCTCGATACCTTGATCGCCTCGTCGAAGTTCCCGGTGATCCCGGTCATCGCGGCCAGGAACAGGTTCCCGAACGAATGGCCGCTGAGCCCTTCGCCCTCTTGGAAGCGATAGCGGAAGAGTTCGGTGACTAGCGCCTCATCGTCGGCGAGCGCGACCAGACAGTTGCGGATGTCGCCCGGCGGCAGAACGCCCAGCTCCTTTTGGAGCCGTCCCGACGAGCCGCCGTCGTCGCTGACGGTGACGATCGCGGTCAGATTCGTGGAGATCTTCTTGAGACCGCGCAGCATCGTCGACAGGCCGGTGCCGCCGCCGACGACGACGATCTTGTAGCCGCGCTCGAGCCGCCGCTCGCGGATCGCGCCGATCACGTCGCTGGTGCCGTGCGGCGCGACCGCGGTGACGATCGCGTTGAGCCAGCGCCAAATCCCGAGCGCGACCAGCAGCGCGCCAACGATCATGAAAGCCCACGACAGGTAGGCCGGCGGGAAGACCTCGGCGACCAGCCAGTCGACGAACTCGTTGACGCGCAGCGTTACGCCTTCGTCGGTGAGATAGCGCGAGACGCCGTTGACGAACAGGGCCGCGCCGAGGACGGCCAGCAGCAGCCAGCGCTTGACGCCCAGACCCGGTTGGAGCCAGCGCGCGAGGCCGATCGAGCGGGTGAAGCGCTTGCTCATCGGTTCACGTCGCGTGCGTCGAAGGTCGCCAACGCGCCGGTCGTTTCACTGAGGTGGCGCTGCAGGCGGCGGCCGAGATAGACGCTGCGGTGGCGCCCGCCGGTGCAGCCGATCGCGATCGTCACCTGCGACTTGCCCTCGCGTTCGTACCGCGGCACGAGAAAATCGATCAGCGGAAGAAGCCGCGTGAGAAAAGCCTCGGTATCGGGGATCGCTTCGAGGTACGCTGCGACCGGAGCGTCGGCGCCGGTCAACTCGCGCAGTCCCTCGACGTAGTTCGGGTTCGGCAGGAAGCGCACGTCGAAGACGAGGTCGGCGTCGAGCGGGACGCCGTACTTGAACCCGAACGCGACGATGCTGATGCGCAGCCGGCGAGCCTCCGTTCCGGCGAACGTCGTGCCGATGCGATCCTTCAGCTGCCCAAGCGTGAGCCGCGTCGTGTCCCACACCACGCTTGCGCGGTCGCGCAGCGCGGCCAGCGAGGCTCGCTCCGCGTCGATCGCTTCGGCCAGGCCGACGCCGTCTTCGCCGAACGGATGACGCCGCCGCGTCTCGCTGTAGCGCCGGATCAGCGTCTCGTCTTCGGCGTCGAGGAACAGCACCTCGGCGTGCAGATCCGCCGCTTCGAGCTCGTCGAGCGCCGCCACGGCATCACCAAACGGGCCCAGCGTCCGCACGTCGAGCGCCAGGGCGGCATTGGTGTAGCCGGCCTCGTCGGCGAGCGCGATGAACGGCCGGGCGAGCACGGGCGGGGCGTTGTCGAGGCAGGCGAAGCCGAAGTCCTCGAGCGATTTCATAGCCTGGCTCTTGCCCGCGCCCGAGAGCCCCGTTACGATGACGAGACGCCGCATATGAAGCTCTTTTCTGCCGAGAAAGCCAACGCCCTCATCCCGGTGCTGGAGCCCCTCCTCGAGGAGCTCTGGGCGAAGCGGCGCGACCTGGCGATCCGGCTGCTCGAGACCGACCCGGCGCTCCGCGCCGGTCGCCCGGACGGCGCACGCGACCGTCGCCGCTCACGCGCCTTCACCGAGCTCAAGGCCGAGATCGTGCGGCTGATCAACCGGATCGAAGCGCACGGCTGCGTCGTCAAGGACCTCGACCTCGGACTCCTCGACTTCCCCTCGATGCGTGATGGGCGGCCCGTCTATCTCTGCTGGAAAGCCGGCGAGGTCGAGCTCACCCACTGGCACGGCACCGACGAATCGTTCGCCGACCGAAAGGCGCTCTAGGCAGGCACCGCGGCGGGGTCGACCTTGACGAAGTCCTCCGCAAGCCCTTGCAACCGGACCTCGCCGAAGACGACGGTGTAGGCGCCGGCGGCCAGGTCGGTCACTTTGCCGAACTCCGGTACGGTGGTCAGTTGCGGGATCTTCGCGCGGATTTCGTCCGGGAGGCGCACCGTGTCGCCGACCTCGAGCGGCGGCTGTTCGAACAGCTTCTCGAGATCGGTCATCAGCAGGCCCAGCGGGATGCCGTAACCTTCGCTGACTTGCTCGATCGTCTCGGTCTCGCTGATCGAGCAGTGCGAGCATCCGCCGAGATGGAATCGCGCGAAAACGCGCTTTGCGCCGGCATGCGTCTTGAACGCTTGCTCGACGGTCTGGTCCTTGCTGAAGTGGGCCACGGTCGACATTATTCTCTTCGACCGAGAAGCAACCCCGCCGGTTGCGGCCCTTCGACAGGCTCAGGAGGGCGGAGGACGCCTGTACGCCGGATTCTGTCAAAGCCTCCGAAAAGGCCGTGGCCGTCATCTCTCTGGGGCCGGCCTCACGACCGGCCTCGTTGCGACATGAGCTCGTTTCCGCCGGGCCGGCGGCCCTGGCCGAAGCCAAGGGACGAGCAGTCTTGCTCCAGGTGGGGTTTACCCGCGCCCGCGTCTCCGCGGAACGCCGTGCGCTCTTACCGCACGATTTCACCCTTACCGGCCGTTGCCGTCCTTCGACAAGCTCAGGATGACAACGGCGGCGGTTTGTTTCTGTGGCACTTTCCTTCGAGTCGCCCCGACAGGACGTTATCCTGCACCCTGCCCAATGGAGCCCGGACGTTCCTCGACGCTTGCGCGCCGCGACGGCCCAGCGTCCTCCGCGCGAGCGATGCTACCGGAAAAGGGCGTTCGCCGCAAGCGCATCGCGCGCCGCGGCGGCTCACGGTCAGCCGACGTCGCGCCGTTCGCGCGACCACCAGGTCGCGAGGCGGAGCTCCGGGCGGCGGCGCGCACGGCGGGTCTTCAGTTCAGGCTTGGGACCGGAGTGCGGCCAGATCGAGAACGACCGCAGCGGCGCACCGCAGAGAAAGCCGATCATGTCGGCGCGCAGGTCGGCGATGGTGGACGGGGCGAGCGAAGCAATGCTGGTCAGGACGCGGGCGCCATCGAAGCGCATCACGATCGCGCACTCGGACCACGACTTCCGCTGGATCGCGATGTCGGAACGGCCGCGCGTAACCGTTAGTCCCGATGCTTCGTGGACGAGCCGGACGCCCGGTATCAACATCGGAATGAGCATCTCCAGATCGTCGACGAAATGGTCGAAATCGACGCTGTCCTGTACGGGCGCATCCATTGCTACGAACTCTCCCTCGCGTGCCACTCCCGGACCGTGACTGTAGCGCAAGCGAGGGAGCGGGAGCAAGGTACTTTTCCGGAAGTTTGCAGACCCTTGAACGAAGCGATAAAAAAGCCCGCGATTTCGCGGGCTTTTCGTCGTGGTGGAGGATAGGAGACTCGAACTCCTGACCCCTTGCATGCCATGCAAGTGCTCTACCAGCTGAGCTAATCCCCCACGGCGACCGACCACCATTCACGCCGCCCCGGTCGCGGTCCTGTGAATGCAGAAGGCTCGCCGTGAGCGAGTTTACGTCGAGCTAGGGCAGGGGGAAACGGTCCCGTTCGGGTTGCCGATCAGACACGGACTCTGCGACGGTCCGGGTGTCGGCGGCGGTGTCGGCGTCGGACAGGGCTGCGGTCCGTTGGGTCCGCTCACGACGCATCCGGCCGGCGGCGATCCGCTCGGGACCGGAGTCGGCGTCGCGATCGGGGTCGGCGTCGGGCACGGCACGACGGCGCCGGACGGATCCCGCGTGAGGCAGCCGCTTTGGCTGGGCCCCGGACTCGGCGCCGGCGACGGTGTTGGGCACGGTCCCGATTGGCCCGCGGTGCCGCTGCCTGGCCGCCGCGGTCACCGGACGGAATCGTGCCGCCGACCTTTCATCGCACGAAATGCGCGCTAGCGGACGGAATCGGCGGCTGTCCTGTCGTAGGGAGGGAGCGTCCAGGGTGGCCCCTTCCCTCACCAGCGAGGCTGCGATGGAGCACTGGTTCGACCGGGCGACGAAGATTTTTGCAGGCGGCGCGATCTCTCGGCGCGGCCTGCTCGAGCGCCGCCCATCCCTGATTCGCATGTCTTCGAATTCGAACGGAGGCCGCCGAGCAATGACGATACGTCAAGCTCGCTCGATCGGCATCCTCACGGTGCTGGTGCTGACGGCGCTCCTTCTACCGAGTGCAGGGCAGCCGACGGGTGAAGCTGCGGCCGCGGGCCGGACGCAGTTCCAGCACATCATCGTGATCGTGCAGGAGAACCGCACCCCCGATAACCTCTTCCACGGGCTGTGCGTCCCGCCGTTCGGCGCGGCCAACCGCTGTAGCGACATGTCGACCGTTCCGCCATCCCCTATCGCCGTCAAGAAGTACAACATTCAGACCGCGAATTGGCTCGACAAAGCAGCACCGGGTGGCACGATCACACCGACGTCGGTTCCGCTCGGGAACAAGTACGATCTCGACCACAGCCACCGCGGATTTACGAGGCAGTGCGATGCGGACCCCGGAACGACGCAGTGCAAGATGGACGCGGCCCCGGCGCGCGGATTCCGATTCGTCGGCAACGCTACGGGAGTCATCACCCCGTACTTGGAGCTCGCCACCCAATACGGCTGGGCGAACTTCATGTTCCAGTCGAATCAGGGCCCGAGCTATCCCGCGCATCAATTCCTCTTCGGCGGGACCTCCGCACCGAGCGCCGCCGACGACGCGGCTGGGATCTTCGCAGCCGAGAACATCACCAAGACCGGGATCGGCGGCCTCAAGGCGATCGCCGGCTGCAATGCGCCCAAGGGGACAACCGTCGAACTGATCGGTCCGAGCGGCGAGGGCAAGCTGATCTACCCGTGTTTCGAGCACAAGACCCTGGCCGATCTGCTCGGCACGTCGCTCACCTGGTGATACTACACGCCGTCCCCCGGAATGATTTGGACGGCGCCGAACGCGATCGAGCACATCTGCCACGGTGCCCCCCCGGCGATCGCCTACGCGCCGTGCTCCGGCCCGGAATGGGATCAGCACCTTGATCTGCATCCGGCCGATGTGCTGAGCGACATCGGCAACTGCAAGCTGCGTTCGCTCAGCTGGGTGATCCCGACCGCGGCGAACTCCGATCACGCGAACGCGAACGACGGCAGTGGACCGTCATGGGTTTCATCGATCGTGAACGCGATCGGTGCGAGCAAGTCCTGCGACGGCGGTCAGGGCTATTGGGAGAACACGGCGATCGTCGTCACGTGGGACGACTGGGGCGGCTGGTACGATCACGTCGCGCCGACGTTCCTCGCCATGCCGCAAGGCGACTACGGGCACGGCTTCCGCGTGCCGTTGATCGTCGTTTCCGCGTACACGCCCAAGGGCTACATCAACAACGTGCAGCAAGACTTCGGCAGCATTCTCCGGTTTGCCGAGCACAATTTCGGGATCTCCGAAGGGGCGCTGAACTTCGACGATGCGCGCAGCAAAGGCGATCTGTCGGCGTTCTTCGATTTCACCCAGCCGCCGCGAGCGTTCCAGACGATTGCCGCGCCCAAGAGCGCAGCGTTCTTCCTGCACGACAAGAGGCCGCAGGGCGACCCCGACGACGAATGACCGCCTTAGCTCTTCTTGCCTTTCTTGCCGCCCCGTTGGTTCTTCTTGTGGGTTGACCGGCTATGACTCTGCGGCGTGAGCCGGTGCCCGCCGCCCCTCGTGACGTGAGCCTTGCTGTCGGTGCTGCCGGTCGTCCCTTGCGCTTGCGCGGCGGAGATCGTGCCGCCGAGCAGCGATATCCCAAATGCGATGGCCACTAGTCTCTTCATCGCCGATCCTCGCAGCGTAGTGCTGAGCCCCGGGCTACATGCAAAGTTGCTCCCCGCAGGGGCTACCGCCCTTCTCGTGGACGCCGCTACGTCAACGAAAGGTCTGGCGGGTTCGTTACCCAAGACGTTTGCATGTCGAACTCGAAGCCTCCGCCAGCAGTAACCGCGCTACTGCTGGCGATCGTCGCCACATTCGCCGTGTCCGGAATCGCGGTCGCCGGCCCGATGGACACGCTCGATCAATTCTGCGGCGGCGCGCTCTCGAGCCCCGGCTGCTTGCAGACGGTCGCGACGTATCCGGTCGAAACCGGTGCGCTGGTCGCGATCATCGAAGCCGAAAAGTCGAAGATGGCGAGCGCGGACGACTGTCAGAACAAACTGTCGGTGGGGACTGCGATGTTCAGCGCGATCGCGCCCTACGTGAGCGACGTGGGCGCCGATGTGTCGCAGATCGTCAAAGCGAGTTGCATCATCGCCTTTTCCACCAAAAACCTGTTCGGGTGAGGCGCAGAAGATCGCCGGCGCGGCGACCGATGCGGTGGCGTGGGCGCTGCATCAGCTCGACAGCCTGCTCGGCCTCGATGACACCCCCAGCGGCCCGACCCTCGAGCAGAATCTCGCGGAGTATTGGGCGACCGTCTACGAGCCGATGGAGCGGCCGATGATCGGCGTGCCGGACGCCGTGTACATCGACACTGCAAGCCAGCCCGACAAGAAATGCATGGAGGAATGGTGGGTTACCAACGAAGATGAATTCGCAGTTTGCCGACTGGGTTTCACGAAGCGCTTCCATACCGAGGTGGACGTGCTGCGCGCGCAATACCAAGCGTATATGAAAGGGCAGCAAGAGGTCGCGCAGGCGAAGCTGCAGGCGGAAAAGGACAAGCTGCAGGCGGAGAAGGACAAGCTGCAGGCCGCGCAAGACGCCACGACCGTCAACGCCCGCATGATCGCGCTTTCGTGGGCGAGGATCAAGCACGACACCTACAAAAAGCAGTGTCATGATCAGGCGTGCATCGACGACGTCACCGCGACCGCATTTTTCTATTATGGCGCGCTGGCGAGTGGTATGCAGAAGATGAGCACCAGCAATACGCAGGTGCTGACCAGTACAAATGCGGCGTATGAACCGATCTTCAAGCAACAAATCGCCAAGGATGAAGCGCGCCGCGTGAGTCGTCTCAGCCGCTCCAAGGAACAGATCTCGCTGCTGCTCGCGCCTCGGCAGGCGCGGCTCCAGCATGTGCAGAGCGTCCGGACGGCGACGCGCGCGAAGCTGCTCGCCCTTGGCGTCCGAAACGGCGACGCCGTCCTGCGCCGCGCATATCGGCTGCGGGCACATCACGTCAACGTGCGGGGCCTGGCGTGGAAGGTGAACGCCCGGCCCGGGATCCGATAGACCACGCGTCCGATGAGCGGCGCGGTGGAGCAACAACCGTTTCGCTATTGGGCTGGCAAGCTTGATCCGCGAGAAAGCCGAGTACGCTGCTCGCACGGTGATCGAGGTTGACGCCAGATACACTTCGCAGACGTGTGCCGCGTGTGGACACATCTGCAGATCGGAAGAGCGTCGTGTAGGGAAAGAGTGTAGATCTCGGTGGTC
>CALEOJ010000027.1 GCA_937910425.1 uncultured candidate division WPS-2 bacterium | reverse complement strand
CGTTGAAGGTGAAGTACCGGTTTCCGGCCAGGCCGAGGCCGATGCTGCGATCCCGCTCCCCCGCCGTTGCCGTCGGCGTCGCCGGCGGCCGCCGTCGCCACGCCGGAACCGGTCGACGCGACGGAGACCGTCGCGGCCACGATCGCGGTGGCGGAGAAAGCGCCCGAAGGCGGCGACCTGACGCACCTCACCTTTACCGCGACCGACGGGCTGAACGCCTCGCTCGTCGCGCCGGCCGACGACGAGGTCGCCGGCTCGACGGCAGCGAGCATCGAGGTGCAGACCGTGGCGGGTGCCGGCGTCGAGCTCAAAGTCGGCGACGGCGTGATCCCGTTCTCGCGCATCGGCAAACGCACCGTCGACACGAAGAGCGGCGTCACCCGGTACACCTACTACGGTGTCGCGCTGCAGCCCGGGCCGAACACCGTCGCGCTGACGCCGCTCGGAGCGAGCGGGTTGCGCGGTGAGACGACGCTGCACCGGGTCTTCGCTCCGGGGCGTCCCGCGAGCGTGACGCTCGCCGCCAGCGGTCCGCTCCGCGCCGACGGAACCAGTGTCGACGAGATCCGCATCGAGGGTCGCGATGCGTGGGGCCATCACGCGGCGGTCGGCAGCGTCGTCCAAGTCGTGCTCGTCCAGGGTGACGCCCGGCTCGAACGCGCCGGCAGCGCGCCGCCGGTCGCAGCGAACGCGGCGTCTCCGGTCCCGCTGAGCTCGGCGTCGCCGGGTATCGTCAGCAACACGGTGACGCGCCAGAGCGTCGACGTCGCGCTCGACGGCGACGGCGCCGCGCTCGTGCGCCTCATCCCCGGGCTCACCCCGGGCACGGTCGTGGTGCGCGCCGACTGCGGCGATGCGACGCGCGAGACGCGGCTCTTTCTCGCGCCGAACTTGCGCAAGCCGTTCGTGAACGGTTTGCTCAGCGCCGGGGCCGGCGCCGTCCCCGGGATCCCGGGCTCGGCCGACGGTGAGCCCGACGGAACGAACTCGCGCCGTGGGCGCATCGCCATGTTCGCGACGGGCGCGATGGGAAAATCGCTGGCTACCTTCGCGTACGACACCGCGGACACGCTGCAGCGCACCTCGCAGTACGGCGGCGCGCTCGGCACCTACAATGGCGATCCGAACGATCGGCCGTACGCGATCACCGGCGATGCCAGTCTTCGGCGCGACGATGCGCTCTCGCGCGACCATCTCTTCGCGCGCCTCGACAGCGGGCGCACGACCGCGCAGTGGGGCGAGTTCCGCGCCCGTACCGGCGGTGACACGAACGCGCTGGGAGGTTTCGACCAGCTGGTCGACGGCGCGAAGCTCGAGTTCGGCGGTGAGGCCCGCCGCGCGTCGGTGTTCGCGGCGCGCAACGACGTCGGATACGACCGCCGCATCTTCGCTCCGAGCGGGCTCGCCAACGGCGTGACGCTGCGGCCGAGCATCGTGGTGGGCTCCGAGGTCGTGATGCTCGCGACGCTCGACGCACGTACCGGCGCGGTCATCGCGCAGAGCGTGCTGACCCGCGGCGTCGACTACTCGATCGAGTACGCGACCGGGCAGCTGCGCTTCATCGAAATTCCGTTGCCGCTCGACGAAGCGTTCAACCCGCGGCAGATCGTCCTCACGTACGAGTTCGACGCGCCCGGCAGCGCCGCGCGGACGGTCGGCGGCCGCGCCGAAACCTCGTTCGGGTCCAATCATGCGATCAAGCTCGGCGTCGGCTACGTGAACGATAGCACCGGTGCGGGGAACGTCGCGCTCGCGACGCAGGACCTCGGCGGATCGTTCCGCGGCGGCAGCTGGCAGATCGTCCACGCGACCAGCAGCGGCTCGCTGCTGGCGACGTCCCCCGACGCGGCGTTGTCCGGCAACGGCGGAAGCGCCCTGCACGGGCAGTTCACCCGCGCGCTCGGCGCGGACCGCTTCTCGCTCCTGTACGACCGTACCGACGCCGGCTACAACGATCCGTTCGGCGGGCTTTCGACGCCGGGGCTGCTCAACGAGCGGATGACGTACGCGCACAAGTATGCCGGTGGATCCGGCGAGCTTGCGTTCGACTTCGGCCACCAGGCGAACGCGGGGGTCGGGATCGCAGCGAGCGCGCAGACGACCGCGACGCTGCGGACGCGGCGCGCGCTCACCAAGCGCTTCACGCTCACCGGCTCGCTGGAACGCCGCATCGCGACCAGCTCCGCCGCCGGACCGTCGCTCGCGAGTGCGACGCCGGCGCCGCTGCCGGCCGGTTTCATCGCGCCGCCCGGCTCGTCGCTGCAGTCGTATCAGCCCTCCCCCTCGGAGTCCTCGACGCAGGCCTCGGTCGGCATCGACTGGCGTGCGACGAGCGCACTCGACGTGAGCGTGAACCGGCTGCAGACGCTCGGCGGAACGAACGACGTGCAGCCCGCGCAGACCGACGCGCAGGTGACGTACGATCTCGGTAAGGGCGGCCGCGCGTACCTGCGCGAGCGCTGGAGCGCCTCGCCGATCCAGAGCTTCGCCGCCGCGACGCAGTCGCTGACCGCCGCCACCGGAGGGACGCGCGCGACGGAGATCGGCTTTGCGCGCAAGGTTGGCGACGCGACGACCGTCGACACCTCGTACATGGTCGACCACACGGCGAGCGGCAGCGACCTCTATGCAGCGATGGGAGTGCGCGAGCGGCTCTCGTTCGGGCGCACCAAGGGCGACGCGTTCGTGCAGCACGCCACCGCGACCGGGGTCAACGGCGGCGGTTTCGACCTGTACGGGCTGTCACTTTCGTACGCCGACCCGTCGGCGCGATTCCGCGCCAGCGGGTCGACGCAGTTGCGGACCGGGAACGGTGCCGGCGTTTCGATTTCGCTCGCCGCGGTCGGCGCGCTCTCACCCGACTTCTCGACGTTTGCGAGCATCAACGACGCGCGTGCGGCGGGAAACAATCAGTCCGACGAGCGCGTCGGGCTGGCCTGGCGCCCGTCGCGCAGCGATGCCGGGGTCACGCTGCTCCAGTTTGAGCGTACCGACGGCACCGCCGTGCTGACGAACACGCAGAGCGGTGTGCTCTCGCTCGAGCAGGTGCTGCGCGTGGGCACCCGGACCGAGGTCGTCGGGCGCTACGCGTACAAGACCGACGGCGATTCGTACTACGCAGCGCGCAGCTCGCTGGCGGGGATTCGCGTCGACCAGAAGATCGGCTGCCGCCTCGACGTCGGCGCGGAAGCGCGGCGCGCCGACGTGCGCGGCATCGACGGCGCCGCTTCGACCACGTTCGCCGTCGAGGGCGGCGTGCGCGTCGGCGACCTGACGCGCGTCGCGGTCGGCTACAACATGGGCGGCAGCGCCGATCCGTCGCTCGCGACGACGCCGACCCACCGCGGATTCTTCGTCACGGTCACCAGCGTGGTGAGCCGCTTGTTCGGCTGGGGCAAGCGGCGATCCGGCGCGCCGTCGCAGCGCTGCTCTCGCTCGCGCTGACGACGGCGCT
>CALEOJ010000026.1 GCA_937910425.1 uncultured candidate division WPS-2 bacterium | reverse complement strand
GAGGCGCTCGCCGAACTGCGCCGCTCGATGCAGGTCACCGCGCTGACCGAGGCGCAGCGCGAGACCTTCGTCCGTGCGACGGCATCGGTCTACGACCGCGCCGCGAACCTGGTCGGCGAAGGCGAGCTGGCGGCGATGCGCCGTGCCGCCGCGGCCGCGTCCGCCGGGCTTCCGAGCAACGACGGCTGGAGCTAATGGCGCAGCAGCGGCTCCACGCGCGCGTACGGCAGCGCATGGTACGCCACGCCGCCTCGGCCGCTGACGTCATGCGCGCTGAACAGCGCGTCGTCGATCGCCGCTTCGGTCGCTTCGACGGTCGCCTCGAACAGCGCGTCGACGCGGCCCTCGTCGCTCTCGACCGGCGGCCCGGTGATCCCGCCGGCGCGCGGATAACGATGCGTCGTCGAGAACGCGATGAACAGATCGCCGCTCGAGACGTGCGAGGTCGCACCGGTCCGCGCAAGCCCCATCCCCGCCCGCTTCGCGATGTCGTGCAGCCGCGCGTGGTCGAGCGGCGCATCGGTGGCGACGACGATGATGATGCTGCCGTCGGCCGCGCGCCCACGCTCCGGCGGCGCGTAGCCGGCGGTGCGCGGATAGACGGGCAGCAGCTCGCGCAGCAGCGCGCGGCCGACCGGAACGCCGTCGATGCGCAGCTCGGCGCGCGATCCGGTGTTCGCGTTCACCAGCACGCCGACGGTGTAGCCGCCGAGCTGCGCCGGAAGCATGCGCGACGCCGAACCGATCCCGGCGGCGAACCCGAACGCGCGCATCCCGGTCCCGGCGCCGACGTTGCCGCGCGCAAAGTCGCCGAGCTTCGCCGCGTCGAGCATCGCGGTGACATCCTCCGCGCGGACGTGGCGGCCCTGAATGTCGTTGATCCCCTGATCGTCGCATTCGGCGACGACCGGCAGCGGGACGTCCTCGCGCACGCCGATCTGCGGGTGTTTCGCGATCAGCCACGAGACGACGCCGTCATCGGCGCGGCCGACGTCGAGCGTGTCGGTCAGCACCACCGGGACCTCGAGAAAGCCCGATTGGTCGACCCAGTGCGCGCCGGTCATCTCGCCGTTGCCGTTCAACGCGAAGGTCGCGGCGGCGACGCGCTGGTTCCACGTGTCGTCGTTCGCGATGATCCCGGTCGCGCCGGTGCGCACGTTCGTCCCTTCGACCTTGGTGACGTGCCCGACGCGCACGCCCGCCACATCGGTGATCCCGTCGACCGGGCCGGACGGAAGCGAGCCGATCTGCACCGGCGTTCGCGCGCTCGCGGGGAGCGCGCTGCACGCGAACGCGATCGCGAGGACGAAGAGCCGGCGCATCGTTGCCCGGTTAGCCGACCGGCAGCGCAGTACCCGCCGCCGCACGCAGCGACTCGTATTCGGTGCGCAGCGCGCGCAGCCGTTCCGGCTCGACCCTCCGGCCCGCATTGGGTCCGTCGGCGATCGCTTCGGCGAACAGCCGTTCCGGCAGCGTGTCGTCGTCCGGCGTCCAGCCGAGCCGCGCGTTGATCGTGCGCTTGCGCTCCCAGGTGCGCTGCGCGGCGGCGCGCAGACCGGCGCCGTCGAGCGGCACGCCGCTGACCGCGCTCCACAACGCAGCGGCTTCGGTGTCGAAGTCCTCGAAGCAATCGCGGACGAATTTGCAGAGCACGAGGCTGTCCCATGCGACCGCGCGGTCCTCCGCCTCGATCGCGTCCTGCGCGCGCGCGGCGTCGCTGCGATCGTCCGACGGATCGCGCAGGTCCTTGTCGTACGTCGCCGAGCGGTTGTGGCACGCGCCGCGCGTGCACGTCGCCAGTCCGAGCGCGTAGGTCGGGAGCGCGCGCGGCTCGTAGCCGGGCAGCTCGAGTCCCTTGCAGTGCATCGCGAACCGCTCCGCACCGCCGCCGAT
>CALEOJ010000025.1 GCA_937910425.1 uncultured candidate division WPS-2 bacterium | reverse complement strand
CTGCGCGAGCGCGAGCGGCGGAGACGCGCAGAGCGCATTGCCGGCGCCGGTCGCACGCCGCAGCGAACAGGCCGCGAGGTCGATGCGATCGGCCGAGAGCGATCGCGTGCGCTCGTCGAACTCGTCCGCGCACTGCGCCAGGATCGCTTCGGCGGCGGTCAGGCAATCCTGCGCGCCGGTATAGCGCGCGCCGTCGAGGTCGATCTCAGCCGCCAGACAGAGCGCCTCGATGCGCCGCTCGCGAAGCCCGGCGCAGGTCGCGATCTCTTCGCAGGCCGCGCGCGCGAGCGCACTCTGGCCGAGCTCGTGCAGCTCTTCGGTCTGCGCGATGCGGAGCGCCGCGATATCGCAGACGGTCACCGTCGCCGGTTCGTTCGCCGTGTAATGGAAGGCGTGCAGAAAGGCGTCGTGCGCGGCCCTGCGCTCGCGCCGCACCTGCCGGTCGGAGAGCCCGAGCTCGGCGGCGACGACCGTCAGCGGCTGCTTGTCGATATCGCAGCGCAGCAGTGCCGCGTGCATGCGCCCGAGGCGCGTCCGTGCGCGGGGACCGGGGCGATCGCGGCAACGCGCGAGGGTCGCGTGAACCAGCCCGCGCACGTGCGCGAGCGCCGTGCGGTGCTCGGCGCCGTCGCGCGCTCCGCTCGCCGGTGCGAAGCACGAACGAACGAGCGGGTTGCGCCGCAGTTCGGTCGCGTCATCGAGGTTGCGCAGAAGATGCCGCGTCGCGCAGTACGGGGAACGTGTCGGGTCAGCGCGCGGCATCGCGAACGACCCTATCGTGCAGGTTGAGGAACACCAATCGCCGGCCTCTCGAGCCGAGCGGTTCCGCCTACACCCGTCGTTCCATTATCTTACGTGCGCTCCGCGCAGCACCCTCTTGCAGGATGCTACGCGTAGAACGCAACTAGCGCTGTGACGCCGGCGGCGCGATGCCGAGCTCTTGATAGAACGCGTTCGGATTCATCGGCCGGCCGAGGAACGCGCGGACTTCCGCGTCGGGCTCCTGCAAACGCGCCGGAGCGAGGATGTCTTTTCGGTATGCCATTCCGGCGGAGGGACTCGTCAAGCCCTGCGCCTTGAAGCGCGAGAACATGTCCTGCGCGTACACCTTCGACCAGAGATAGCCGTAATAGCCCGCGTCGTATCCGCCCATCAGGTGACCGAACTCCGACTGCGGATGCGTGCCGGGGACGTACAGGTTCGGCGTCGTGCGGGCGACGGTCGCCGCCCACACCGCGGTCGTGTCGAACGGCGGCTTCTGCGTATGGTACTCCATGTCGACGGTAGCGTACAGAATCTGCTGGCTCGTCTGGAGCGCGTAGTGGACGTAGCGCGCGGCGATCATCTTCTGGATCAGATCGTCGGGCAGCGGCTGGCCGGTCGTGACGTTCGAGCTGACGCGCTTGAGGATCGCCGGATCCCAGGCCCAGTTCTCGAGCATCTGCGAAGGTGCCTCGATGAAGTCCTGACGGAAGCCGCTGGTGAGCGTCTCGTACGGCTCGTCGGCGAGCATCACCGCCATGTTGTGGCCGAACTCGTGGAAGAAGGTCTCGACGTCGCCGTGCTGCAGCAGCGCCGCCTTCCCGGGCGCGGGCTGCGGCCAATTTCCGACGATCGCGCTCTCCGCCAGGCGCACCGTGCCGTCGGGCATCACGCGCCGCGGGATGATCGGAAAGTTCGCGAAGTGGTCGTACTTGCCGGGCCGAGGAAAGAGGTCGAGGTAGAAGCGCCCGAGGGGTTTGCCGGACGCCGTGTCGGCGACGTCATAGGCTTGCACCTGCGATTGCCAGACCGGGACGTTCGCGCGGGTGAACGTGACGCCGAGCAGTTCCTGGTAGATGGCGAGCACGCTGTCGACGACGTGCTGCACCGGGAAGTACTGCTTGATCTCGTTCTGGTCGACCGCGTACTTCGTCTTGTGCAACTGGTTCTCGTAGTACGTCTGATCCCACTGGTCGAAGCTCGTCTTCCCGTCGGCCTTCGCGAGGGCCGCGTCCTCGTCGCGCTCCTGGCGCGCTTTCGGCAGAATGGCGGCGTCGATCTGCGAGAGAAAACCTTCGACGCGAGCCGGCGTCCCGGCCATGTGATCGGCCAGCACGAACGCCGCCCAGGTCGGGTAGCCGATCAGGTGCGCGAGCCGGTCGCGCGTCGCGAGCGCGCTCTGCAGCAATGCGATGTTCGCGTCGCCGCCGCGGTTGTTGTACGCAATGTAGTACGGCTTGCGGGCGGCCGTGTCGGTCTCGTTCTGCAGGAATGGCCCGATCGTCGACTCGTTCACCGGCACCGTGTAGCCGCTGCCGTCCGCGGTTTTCTTGAGGGAAGCGGCGACGAAGTCCGGCGGTAGGGACAGCGCCTGCGCCGCGGTGATCGCGATCGACGAGGTGTCGTTTCCGAGGTTCGCTGCGAACTGGTTCTGCGCGTCGGTCAGCTTTTGCTGGAGTGCGACGAACTCGCGCCGCTTCGCGTCCGCCAAGCCCGCGCCGCTGCGCTTCAGCGAGGTCAGCCACAGTTGCGAGACCTTGATCTGCGCGGCGCCGTGTGCCGAGCCGCCGGCGTCCGCCGCGGCGAGGGCGCGATAGAGATCGGGGCGCGCCGCGATCTCGCTCAGCGCGTTGCCCGCGTCGGTCGAGCACTTCAGCGACGCGGCGCGGATCTTGGCGTCCGTCGAGACGTTGTAGAGGAACCCCTGAGCGGCAAGGTCGTCGTTGAAGTCGGCGGTCGCGGTCTCGAGCGGGAGCACGACGGTGTCGAACGTGCGCCGGCCGGAGGCCCCGGCGATCGCAGCGGAGCGGCGCTTGACGGTCGCGATCGAGGCCGCGCACGAGGCCGCGATCTGCGCCGGGCTCAGCGTCCAGTCGACCGCGAGGATTGCGGCGCCGGTCTTCGCGGGCGAGGCGAGCGGGAGGGTTGCGAGCAGCGCGGCGGCCAGTACGGCGGCTGAGCTACGCGAGAATGCGGAGGTCATCGTACGACGTACGTTCGCGACGCCCCGCGCCGTTCCGTCAGGGTGAGGGAGAGGGCTGCGGCGCCTGACGGCGAGGGATGCCGGAGACGCGGTCGACCTCGGTGAGGGCGTACGCATCGGCCAACGTTCACACCGAGTCGGTCATGGTTTGGAGCGACCACCGCCCCTCGATGTACCGCGCCGCGGCGCGGGAGATCGTGCAGTCCGCCGATTCAGGCGGCCTGCGCAGCACCGGCGCCCGTGATGAGTGAGGCCGCCGCGCCGAGCACAAACGCCGCGAAGACGGCGCGCACCGATCGCATGCGGGATATTTCCCGGCAGGGCGCCGGAGCTCCGCCGCCGCACAGGCGCCCATGCTTCGTTCGCTGCTGCGCGTAAGCGCCGCACTCGCCTTCGCCGGGCTCATCGCGCCGGGCGTTCCGTCGGCCGCGCCTGGTCCCGGGATCGCGTACGACGAGATCGTGCGCGTCGTCGTCAACGCCACCCCGCCGCCGCCCGGCAATTTTCAGGCCGACCTCGCCGCGCTGAGCTCGCCGCAGCCGGTCTCCGCCTCGCCGACCCCCGCCCCGCGGAAACGCGGCATCAGCCTCGGCAACATCGCAGGGGTCATCGCCGGGGGCGGAAACGCCGGCGACGTCGCGGGCGCTGTGGCCGGCAACGTCGTCTCGAACGCGATGGAGAACAGCGTCCAGAACTCGCTCGGCGCGCAGTTCGGCGGCCTCGCCGCGGCGGCGCGGAACTTTCTCACCCCGCACCTGATGCGGTACGCGTACTGGAACGGCTGGGAACGCGCCGACGACGTCACCGCCCAGACCTCGACGATCCGCAAGTGCGACGCGGGGCAGGTCATTCACCTCGACCTCGCCGCGAAGACGTACGCGATCTACGATCCGAGCGCCGAGCCGACACCGGCGCCGCCTCCGGCGCTCCGGGCGCAGCGCGGCCGCCCGCAGCCCCAGCCGGGCGAGTCGCCGCAGCC
>CALEOJ010000024.1 GCA_937910425.1 uncultured candidate division WPS-2 bacterium | reverse complement strand
GCCGTCCGGGCGCCCGAACCGGTCCGCCGGTCGCTCGCCGGCGACCTGCGAAACGCGTGGCGGATCGTCCTGCGCGGCCAGTTTCACGACGTCGTCACCGGCACGTCGATCGGCGCCGTGTATACCGACGTCCACGCGGAGTACGACCGCGCGCGCTCGATCGCGGCGCGGGTGAGCGAAGCCGCCGCCTCGGTGCTCCCGCGGAGCGATCTGCGGTACGTTCCGCCGCATGCGGTCGCACCGGTCCGGGACGGCGACGGCTGGTCGTTCGCGAACGCCTACGTCCGTGCGCGCGTGCGCGACGACGGCACGATCGTCGAGCTGGCGGGCTTCGACGGGCCGAACCTCGTCGCGCTCGCGAACGGGCTCGCCGCGTACGCCGACAAGCCGAAGAAGTGGGATGCGTGGAACGTCGACCGCGACTACCTGCGGAAGGCGGTTCGCGTGCGGCCGGAGGGCGCCGCGCCGGAGGACGGAGCGCTGCTGGTACGGCTCGCCGTCGGCAAGGCGTCGCGGCTGACGATGGCGATCTCGTTGCTCGTCGACGAGCCCTGGCTGCGCGTCGAGATCGCCGCGAGCTGGAACGAGAACCACGTGCTGTTGCGCGCGGAACACCGCCTCGCGCTGCAGGCGCGCGAGGTCCGGTACGGCCAGCAGCACGGCTCGCTGGTGCGCACCGCGTACCCCGCGACGGACGCCGAGCGCGCGAAGTTCGAGGTGCCCGCGCAGCGCTGGGCCCACGTGACCGACGGCGAGCACGGCCTGGCGGTGTTCACGCCTGACCTCTACGGCTGGAACGCCGTGGGGCTCGCCGGGGGCGGGATTCGCCTCGGCACGTCGTTGCTGCGCGCACCGCGCTGGCCGGATCCGCTCGCCGACCGCGGCGAAGCGCGCCTCGCGTATGCGTTCGTACCGACCTCGGGCGCGACGATCGCGGCGCTCGAGCACGCCTGGGTGACGTATACATGCGAGGAACGCGTCAGGCTCTTCACCTGCGAAGAGCCGTCGGTCCTGATCGTCGCGACGTATCCGTCGGAAGACGCCGGCGGCGTGATCGTGCGCGTGCGTGAGTGCGACGGAGAGCGGCGCCGCGTCGCGCTGCGCTGCGGCGGCAGGATGCGCGAGGCGATCGCGGTCGACGCGGTCGAACGCCCGATCGCCGGCGACGCGGCGATCGTCGAAGAAGATCTCGTGTTCGAACTCGGACCGTTCGCGCTGCGCTCGTTCCTCGTCCGCTTCTGAGCGCTTACCTTACTGCGTACGCACCGTGCAAGCAACGTCGGCGTGAGCGTCGAAGTGCGCAAGCGCGCACGGGATCGTGGGAGCCTTGCATTAGGCGCTCGCCTTCTTTTGCGCTTCGTCATAAGGGGATCGCTTTGCGCAAAGGCCCTCGCTGCTGGACTGTTGCTTTCGTACTGTTGGCCGGGTGGAGGGTCACACCGGGACGGCGCCGTGCTTCCAGTGCTCGAACTTCGTCGCGCACGAGGTGAAGTACGTCGATCCGACCCTGCCGCACAAGATCGGTCTCGCGATCAGCTTCGTGCAGCCGGACAACGACGCCGTGACGATCTATGTCGACGGGCAGCAGCAGCCGGCGGCGACGACGTACCGCTCGTGGGAGGACTACTACCTCTTCGACACGGGGCCAGATCCGGGATACGCGAACCCGTACTCGCGTGCCGTCGACGACGTGCTCTTCCACACGGCCAACGTCGACTCGTGCGTGGACTTCAACGACTACAGCGGCGGTCCGTGCAACTCCGCGTCGCCGCGGACGGGCCACCCGGGTCACACCGCCAACGCGAATAAGGGGTTCTTGATCAGCAACGTCACGACGTGCTCCGGCACGGCGGCGAGCTGCGCGGCTTCGATCCAGACATCGAGCTTCGCCCGGAGACCGCAATCGCGTTCGTCGAGGTAACATAGGCGGTCTGCGATGCGTCAGATCGATACCGTCCTGTTCGACCTCGACGACACGCTCCACGACGACACGACCGCCTACCGCTCCGCGGCGCGCGCGGTCGCGGAGATCATCGCGCCGGAGCACGGCATCGACCCGGGAGCGCTGGTCGATGCCTATGAGGCCGAAGCGATGCGTTTCTGGGCGGCGCTCACCAGCGAGCACCTCGCGCATCCGATCGAGGACGAGCGCGAGCGTATGTGGCTGGCCGCGCTGCGTGCGGTCGGGATCGACGACCGCGCGCTCGCCCGGGCCGCCG
>CALEOJ010000023.1 GCA_937910425.1 uncultured candidate division WPS-2 bacterium | reverse complement strand
GGCTGCCCGCGCTCGACCCGCAGCTCGTCCGCTTCGCTGCGCGCTCGGCGTCGCGTTGGAACGCGGCCGGGCGGCTCGATGGCTGACGCGCCGTTCCGCAAAATCCTGATCGCGAACCGCGGTGAGATCGCGATTCGCGTCATGCGCAGCGCGAAGGAGCTCGGCTGCGCGACCGTCGCCGTCTATTCGGACGCCGACCGCGACGCGCTTCACGTCCGCTATGCCGACGAGGCGTACCACCTCGGGGCCGCGCCGCCGTCGCAGTCGTATTTGAACGCCGACAAGCTCTTGGGCGTGGCGCAGCGCGCCGGCGCCGACGCGATCCATCCGGGCTACGGGTTCTTCGCCGAGAACGCGGCCTTCGCGCGCCGGGTAATTGCCGCGGGGATCACCTGGATCGGACCGCATCCTGATGCGATCGACGCGATGGGCGACAAGATCCGCGCGCGCCAGGCGATGGTCGCCGCCGGCGTCCCCGTCGTCCCCGGCGGCACCGACTCGATCGCCGACGCAGCCGCGGCGCGCGTCGCCGCCGACAAGTACGGACTTCCGCTGGCGCTGAAAGCATCGGGCGGCGGTGGCGGCAAGGGCCTGAAGGTCGCGCGCACCGTCGAGGAGCTGGAGTCGGCGTTTTCGACCGCGCAGCGCGAGGCGAGCGCGTACTTCGGCAACCCGACGATCTACGTCGAACGCTATCTCGAGAACCCGAAGCACGTCGAACTGCAAATCCTCGCCGACAAGCACGGCAACGTGTTGCACGTCGGCGAGCGCGACTGCTCGCTGCAGCGGCGCCATCAGAAACTCTGGGAAGAGGCGCCCGCGCTGATCCCGGCTAGCGTGCGCGCCGGGATGCGCGCCGCGGGCGTGCAGGCGGCGAAGGCGATCGGCTACGACTCGGTCGGCACGATCGAGTGCCTGGTCAGCGGTGACGCGTTCTACTTCCTCGAGATGAACACGCGGATCCAGGTCGAGCACACCGTCTCCGAAGAGATCTCCGGGATCGATCTGGTGCGCGAACAGATCCTGGTCGCCGCGGGGCGGCCGCTCGCGTTCACGCAAGCCGAGGTCGAAGCGGGTTTTCGCGGTCACGCGATCGAGGTGCGCGTCAACGCCGAGGATCCGGCCCAGAATTTCCGGCCCGCGCCGGGCGTCGTCGAGCGCTACAAGGAGCCCGGCGGGTTCGGCGTGCGCGTCGATTCGGCGGCGTATCCGGGGTTCGAGATCACCCCCGACTACGACTCGATGATCGCGAAGCTGATCGTACGCGGCCGCGACCGCGAGGAGACATTGGCGCGGCTCGGCCGCGCGATCGACGAGTACGTCATCACCGGCGTCCCGACGACGCTCCCGCTGCTGCGCGCGCTGGTCGACTTCGGTCCGGTACGCGACGCCTCGTACGGCACCGCAACGCTCGAGCCGTTCGCCGCCGCGCTCGGGAAGGCGGGATCGAACGGGAGCATTCCCGCCCTTCGACAAGCTCAGGATGACAAGGGTGTTGATCGAGCCGACAAGGGCGTTGGTCGAGGCAGCCAGGGTGCGGACGACGAGACGGTCCGGGTTGAGGTGAACGGGCGCCTGTTCAGCGTGCGGTTCGTCGATCTGCCGTTGCCGCGAGGTACGGCGAGGCCGGGCGGCGCGAAGGCGGTCCCCAAGAAGGGCGGCCCGGCCCGCACGTCCGCCGTGGCCGCCGGGAACGACGTCATCTCCCCGATGCACGGCGTGGTCGTCGAGATCCCGATAGCCACCGGCGCGAAGGTCGCTGAGGGCGACGTCGTGGCGGTGATCGAAGCGATGAAGATGATGAACGAGATCCGCGCCCACAGGTCGGGATCGGTCGCGACGATCCATGTCGCCCCGGGCGCGACCGTCGAAGCGCGCACGCCGCTGATCACGTTCGTATGAAGCGCGACACGTTTACGCTGGTCGTGCGGATCGGCCTGGCGATCGGGTTCGCGATCGACTGGTCGGTCGGACTGTTGGGGCTGTTCGCGCCGCAACTGATGCTGCCGCTGCTCGACGTCCCGGTCGGCGATCCGATGCTCGCGCACTTCGCCGGCGGCGAGTTCATCGTCGTCGCGCTCGTGTACGCCCTGGCCTTTCGCGATCTGGCCCGGTTTCGCGTGCTGCTGTGGATCTGCTGCGCCGATCAAGTGTTCGGGGTGATTGTGCCGGCGTACGCGGTCACGAGCGGTGCATGGCCGGCGACGTTCAAGACCGTCGCGCCGATTCCGTTCCAGGCGCTGCTCGCGATCCTCTTCTCAGGCTACGCTCTGCGGCGGCCGGCCTGATACACGTCGTCGAAGTTCAGGCCTACGGCGATCCCTCGGTGCTCGAGTGGCGCGAGCGCGACGAGCCCGTTCCCGATCCCGGCGAGGTCGCGATCCGGGTTACGCAGACCGGCGTCAACTTCGCCGACGTCCAAGCCCGCCGCGGCACGTATCACGCCGCGCAAAAACCGCCCTTCGTGCCGGGGCTCGACTGCACCGGAACGATCGTCGCGCTCGGCGCCGGTGTGGACGGCTTTCACATCGGGCAGCGCGTCGCCGCGTTTCCGCCCGCCGGATCCTATGCGGAGGTCGTCGTCGTTCCTATAGCGACGACGTATGCGCTCGATCCCGCGGTCTCCGACGACGACGCCGCTGCGCTGCTGATGCTGGTCACCGCGTACAACATCATCAGCGCAGCGGCGTAGATCGGAAGAGCACACGTCTGAACTCCAGTCACGCCAATATCTCGTATGCC
>CALEOJ010000022.1 GCA_937910425.1 uncultured candidate division WPS-2 bacterium | reverse complement strand
CACCGCGCCGCGGAACGCGGCCGACGCTCCGGCGACCCCGACGATGGCGTCCGCGACCGCGCCGCCGGTGCACGACTCGGCGGTCGCGAGCGTCAGCCCGCGCTCGGCCAGCCGCCTCACGATCGCGCTCGAGAGCGTCGTTTCGTCGTCGCCGTAGTAGCCGCTGCCGATCCGCGTGCGCAACTCCGCAGCGACCGGCTCGATCATCGCCTCGGCCCGTTCACGGCTGTCCGCCTTGGCCATCACCTTCACGTCGACGCGGAAGCCGTGGGCGAGGACCGCGATCTTCGGATTCTCGAGCGTCCGGAACAGGTCTTCGATCCGGCGGTCGAGGTCGGACTCGCCGATCCCGACCGTGTGCAGCGTCTTCGTGTAGATCGCTTCGCGCAGGCCGAACCGCTGCACGAGCCACGGGACGAGCCGCTCCTCGAGCATCGGCTTCATCTCGCGCGGAACGCCGGGCATGCACGCGACGAACCGGCCGTCGTCGCGCAGCGCGACGAAGCCCGGCGCGGTGCCGTGCGGGTTGTCGAGGACGATGCACCCTTCGGGCAGGTACGCTTGACGCCGGTTGTTCTCGGTCATCGTGCGCGCGAACGACCGAAAGCGCTCCTCGATCGCGCGCAGCGAGGGTTCGTGCAGCACGAGCTTCTTGCCGACCGCACGGGCGACCGCGTCCTTGGTGAGATCGTCGACCGTCGGACCCAAGCCGCCGGTCGTGATCGCACCGTCGGCACGCTCGAGCGTGCCGCTCAGCATCGCCGCGAGCCGATCGGCATTGTCGCCGACCGAGTGCTTCGCGTAGACGTCGACGCCGTGGTCGGCGAGCACGCGGGCAAGGTGCGCACTGTTGGTATCGACGAGGTGCCCGAGAAGGATCTCGGTCCCGATCGTCACGATCTCGACGGACGCCATGCGGCCAGGGTTTGCCCCGGCAAGCGCCGTTCCCCGGGTCAGCGCCGCCTTGCCTTGCCGCTCGTCAGAACGTCTCGGCCAGGGTCGGCGCGTACGGGTAGACGTGGGTCATCCAGCCGTAGACGTTATCGAGAAAGACGCCGCCGGCCGCGTCGCACGCCGTGCGCGTGGTGATCGACCCTTCGAAGCCGAACGGGGCGCGCTCCGCGTGCGTGCGCAGCGGCGGGCTCCCCTTGTGCGGGACGCAGATGTTGCGATGACTGTGCCAGTGTCCGAGCGCGAGCGGGATCCGCGCGTCGAGTTCGTTCATCGACCTGCTGATCGGCGCCGTGAACATCACGCCGGCGAGCTCGAAACCGCTCGCCGTCCGGCGATAAAGGATCGCCGCCGGTGCTTCGGGGTCGAGGTGGTCGTGGTTGCGCGCGAAGTTCTCGTACTTGAAGAAGTGTTTGAGCGAACCGACCGGGACGTCTTCGCCCTCCCTCCGGTAGCCGTCGCGCTCGGCCGCCGCCGGATCGCGGTACCGAACGAGCTCGCGCCGCAGGATTGCGAGCAGCTTCGGAAGAGCCTGAGACGCTCAGTCGGCTCCTCGCGGGCCGCGGCCGGTCAGCTCGTCCTCGAACCACTGCGGATACGTCGCGCGAACCTCGAGCGCGAACCCGTCGGTGGCACCGAGCATCGCGCGGCGGCGCGCGGCGGCATCGCCGGCGAGGAGGCTCCGGTTGCGGCGCTTCTCGGTGGCGAGACGATCGATGAAGCGCACGAATTTTCCGTCGAGCGCGCGCTGCAGCGCTTCCTTGATGATCTTGCCGGCGCGCGGCGCGACGCCGCCGGTCGAGATGCCGATCCGAACCGGGCCGGCTTTCACGATCGCCTGCATCGCGACGAAGCCGAAGCGCGGCTGGTCGATCGTGCACAACAAGAATTTATAGCTGTCTGCGAGCGAGCGCAAACGCGCCGAGAGCGCTTCGTCCTGCGGCGTCGAGATCACGAAGAACGCGTCGGCGACGTCGTCGTCGCGCAGCGCGGCGGGGTCGGTGATCCAACGCACCTCGGCGTCGACCTCGCGCAGCGCCGCGGCCTTCTCGATCGCTTCGCGGTCGTCGGCCGCGCCGATGACGACACACTTGCGCCCGACAAGATTCAGGCTAACCGGATAGAAGCCGTGCGGCGGCAGCGCATCGTCGGCGGCCACCTCAGAGATCCACCGGGCGCAAGTAGAACTCGTTGATCGCCGTGTCCGAGACCAGCGCGGTCGTCGGCAGGTGCCGCTTCCAGTGCGTCGCGTCGAGGCGCCGGCGCACCAGCCGCACCTCGGCGACGTCGTGACCGCGCGCGACGATCGCGTCGTCCTTGTAGCCGAGCAGGATGAGGTTCAGGATGCGGTCCGCCCTCGCGTACGTGATCCCGAGGTCGCTCTCGTCGGTCTGGTTCGCTTCGAGATCGGCGCTGGGCGGCTTGTCGACGACCTCGTTCGGCACGCCGAGGTGACGCGCGAGCGCCCACACCTGCGTCTTGTAGAGGTCACCGATCGGGTTTACCGGCGGCGTGTCGTCGGCATGCCAGGTGAAGTAGCCCATGAGCCGCTCCGTCTTGTTGCCGGTGCCGACGGGGAGTGCACCGCGCCGCGCGGACTGGTCGAACAGCACCAGCATCCGCATCCGCGCCATCACGTTCCCCTTCCGGCGCGGATCGGCGTCCGAGGCGTGCTTCAAGTACCCGTCGACGGCGTCGGTGATCTCGATGGTCTCGCCGTGGATTCCGAGCGCGTCGACGATGCGCTGCGCGTCGGAGAGCGAGCTCGGGCTCGAGGTCCGGTACGGCATGCGGATCGCGTAGACGTTCTCCGGGCCGAGCGCACGCGCGCAAAGATACGCGACGAGCGCGCTGTCGATCCCGCCGGAGAGCCCCAGGATCGCCTTGCCGATCCCGCGCCGGACCAGCATCTCGTCGCGCAAGAACGCTTCAAGCCAGCGCGCCGCGAGCGCCGCGTTGATCGCGAGCGACGGCTCGTCGAGCGGCGCCTCGAGGAGCCGAAGCGTCACGGCGTCTCCTCGAGGCGGCGCATCACGGGGATCTCGTCGTCGAGCCAGAGATCGGGCAGCACCGCCGACAGATCGCCGAGCAGCGGGATCGTCGCACGGGCGAGGTCGACTTCCTGACGATCGAGGGTGACCGTGATGATGCACGGCTCGAGCGGCCCCGCAGACTGCAGCAGATCGCCGCGCGGCGAGAACGCGCACGTCCCGCCCGACATCCCTTTACCGCCTTCGAAACCGGTCAGCCCGGCGTACAGCACGTAGACGCCGTGCTCCGCGGCCGCCGAGGAAAGGATCGCCTTCCACCGGGTGTTGCTCTCCAGCTCGTCGCCGCCGCACAGCCCCCGGCCGGGCGACGCACTTGGGACGATGATGAGCCGCGCGCCTTTGAGGGCCGCGATCGTCGGCATGATCGCATGCCAGGCATCCTCGCAGATCAGGATCGCGGCGGTCCCGAACGGCGTCTCGAACGTCGCCAGCCGGCGGCCTCGCGTGAGGAAGCGCTCCTCGTCGAAGACGCCGTAGGTCGGCAAGAACATCTTGCGGTGGACGTGCACGATGTGCACGCCGTCCGGCTCGCCGCAGCGCACGTAGATCGCGCTGTTGTGGAACGTCCCGGCGACGTTCTCGTAGAAACCGGCGACGACGTCGCACGGTGCGGCCGCTCCTGATGCCCGCCACTGCTCGTCGACGCGCTGCGCCATCGTCGGCGCATCGACCGCGAGCTCGTAGACCGCGCCTTCCAGGAAATACCCGGTCAGCGCAGCTTCCGGGAACACGATGAGCTCGGGCCCCTTCGGCGCAAGCTGCTCGAAGATCGCGCGCATCGTCGCGAGGTTCGCCGGTACGTCCCCCTTGCGCGGCTTGAACTGGATCAGCGCTGCAAGCAAGGTGCTATTTCGCTACGGCGAGCGTCGGCGTGGTGCGCAGCCGCTCGGCGATCTCCTCCGCGGGATAGGTGAGGATCTCGACCAGCGTCGGGTGGAGGTGCGGGATGCGCGCGTAGTCCGTAACGGTCGCACCGTACGCCATCGCGACGATCAGCGGCTCGATCAGATCGGAGGCGTCGGGGCCCAGGATCGCCGCGCCGAGGATGCGGCCGTCCTGCGGTGCCGCCATCATCTTCACGAAGCCCTGAGTGCGCCCGAGCGCGACCGCCTTACCGTGATCGTTGAACGGATACGAGGCGGACAGGTAGTCGACGCCCGCGGCCTGCAGCTCGCGCTCGGTCTCGCCGACGACGGCGACCTGCGGATCGGTGAAGACGGTATGCGTCTTGCTGAGCCGGTAGTCGGCTCGTTCGCGTGCACCGGTCGCCGCGTTGCGGCCCGCGATCTCGCCCTGCTGAATCGCGACGTGCACCAGCAGGTACTGTCCGGTGACGTCGCCGACGGCGTACACGTCGGGGTTCGTCGTGCGCAGCGTGTCGTCGACGGCGATCCCGGTGATCTCGTGGTACTCGACCCCGGCCTTCTCGAGCCCGAGGCCGTCGACGTTCGGAATGCGGCCCAGCGCGTAGAAGATCTCGTGCGCCGCGATCTCGTGCTCTTCGCCCGCCTTCACGTAATGCACGACCTTCATTCCGTCGCGGACGCTGACACGGTGCACTTGCGCGCCCGTCTCGACCCGGATCCCCTCCTCGCGGAAGTACTCCGTCAGCCCGGTCCCGACGTCGTGGTCCTCGCCGGAGAGCAAGTGTTTCGAGCGCAGCACGATCGTTACCGGCACCCCGGCGCGATGGAAGAACTGGCCGAGCTCGCTCCCGACGTATCCGCCGCCGAGCACGATCAGCGACTTCGGGGGCGCTTCCAGGTCGAGCGCGGCGTCACTATCGATGAAGCCCGCTTCGGTGAGCCCGGGGACCGCAGCCGGCGCGACGCTGCTTCCGGTCGCGACGATGAAGCGCGGAGCGTAGAGCACCTCGTCGCCGACCCACAGCGTCGTCGGCGACTCGAACCGCGCCGCTCCCGCAAAGACCGGGAACGTCTCGATCCCGGCGATGCGGTAGTCGGCCCAGCCGCGCACGAGCGTTCGCTTGCGCTCCGCCAGCTTGCGGAAGTCGAGCTCGGGCTCGCCGGCGCGCACCGCGAGCTCGCCGGCCTTGCGGATCTCGTGCAGCAGGTCACCGCTCGCGATCAACGTCTTCGAGGGCATGCACCCGCGCAGAATGCAGAGTCCGCCGAGCGGGCCGTGGTCGACCAAGGCAACCGCTGCGCCCAAGTCGCGCGCGGTGCGCGCGGCAGCGTAACCGCCGCTGCCGGCGCCGATCACGATGACATCGAATCGATTCGGAATAGTGCTGCTCCCCGGGGACTCGAGCCCCGTGAGTGATGACACGCAGGACGAAGCAGACGGTTCCGGCGGTACGGTACCCCGTTTTACCTGAGCGGGGGCGATCCATGCAGGCAACCGGCGCCGTTCGCGCGGAACGAGGCGGACCGTGGATCTCGCGTTCGCCGGAGCCGCCCGATCGAAGCCCCTCGCGTTCGTCGCCGCCGCCGGCCGCCCAGCCGTCGTCGCCGTCGGCATCGCCGGGCTCACGGTCGGGTTCTTCCTTTGGTACGAGCTCGCGCTGCGTGGCCCGCACGGTGCCGCCTTTCTCGACGTGACCTGGCTGCTCGCGCTCGTGGCGGGCGTCGCCGGGGTCTACGGCGGCTGGATCGCGTACGCGCGCTACTTCGCGCGGCGTGCTCGCGTCGACGAGAAAATCGCCCTGCAGTACGACGCGATCTCCTGGTCCGCACTGGTCCTGCTCTGGGGCGTCCTGCTCCCCCCGAGCGGCGGTCTCGGCACCGGGCGCGCGGTCGGGATCGCGGTCGCCGCATTCGTCCTGGCGAAGCTCGTCGTCGCCGCGCGCTTCAACCGCACCGTCCGCGACGTCGCGCTGACGTTCCTCATGACGCGACTCCCGATGATCGCGATCGCCGAGCTCGCTGCGATGGTGATCGGACAGCGACCCGGCGTACACTACGCCGCCTCGACGAACCCGGTGCTCGCGGTGTGGGGACGCTGGGACGCCGAGCACTATCTGGGGATCGCGAAGTTCGGGTACTCCGGCACAGAGCCGGCGTTCTTTCCGTTCTACCCACTGCTGATCCGGATCGTCGGCGCGTTCACCGGCTCGCAGCTGATCGCCGGACTGATCATCTCGAACGCGGCGAGCTTCTTCGCGTTGCTGTATCTCTACAAGCTGATCGAGCACGAGTACAACCGTCACGTCGCGCAGCGCGCGACCTTCTACGTCTCGATCTTTCCGACCGCGATCTTCTTCTCCGCCGTCTACAGCGAGTCGCTGTTCCTGTTCCTGACCGTCGCATCGTTCTACTACGTGCGCGAGCGCCGCTGGGTACTCGCCGGTGCGTTCGGCTTCCTGGCCGCCCTGACGCGCGCCGAAGGCGTGCTGCTGGCGGCGCCGCTGTTCATCGAATGGGTGGTCGCTGCGAAGGAAGGCGGACGCGAGTTCTTCCGCTACTGGGTCGACGACGTCGTGAAACCGCTGATCGGGATGGCGCTGGTGCCGCTCGGCCTCGCGAGCTACATGGCATACCTGTGGGTTCTCAGCGGCGACCCGCTGCGGTTCTCGCATGTCCAGGCCCACTGGGGGCGCCACTTCACCCCGCCTTGGGTATCGTTCGCCAACACCGTTCAGAAGATCGCCCACGCGCAAGCCCCGCAGACGATCGCCAACCAGGCGCTCGAGCTCGCCTTCACGCTGCTGATGCTGACGGTGCTCTTCGTCGGGATGCGCCGGCTGCGGCTCTCGTACGTCGTCTACATGGCGCTCTCGATCGTGATCCCGATGTGCACGGGCAGCCTGCTGAGCATGCCGCGGTTCGCGCTCGTGCTCTTCCCGATGTTCGCCCTGTTCGGCCTGTGGGGTGCGCGGCCGACGTTCAGCAACGCGTACGTCGCGTTCTCGCTCCCGCTGCTCGGGCTGTTCACCGTGCTGTTCGCCGACTGGTACTGGGTGGCATGAGCGCACCGAGCACCAACATCTTCCAGCGCGTACGGCAGCGGCGCGGCGTCCGGCAGTTCGTCAAATTCGGGATCGTCGGAGCCTCGGGTTTCATCGTGAACCTGATCGTCTTCACGCTCCTGCAGCGCGTCGTCCCGAATCACACGGCGGCCGGGCCGTACTACGCGATGTACTCGATCGCGTTCCTGTCCGGCGGCGTCTCGAACTACTTCCTCAACCGGATCTGGACGTTCCGCTCGACCGGCCACGCGGGCCGGGAAGCGGTGCAGTTCCTCACCGTCTCCGTCCTCGCACTGCTGGTGGGACTGCTGGTGTCGTTCCTGGTCGCACCGTCGCTCGGTCACGGACACAAGACGTGGTTCCTCGCGACGATCTCCGGCATCGTCGTGAACTTCTTCGTCAACAAGTATTGGACGTTCCGGTCCGTAGGGTGACAGCCTCGCGGCTGTTCTGGATCTCGACGCTCGCGTTCACCGTCCTCGGCGCGGTGTTGCGGCTCAAAGGGATCCACAACCCGATCTTCGATCATCCGGGCTGGCGTCAAGGCGACACAGCCGCGATCGCGCGCAACTTCGCACAGCTCCAGTACAACATCTTCTTCCCGCAAGTCGACTACAACGGCCCGTCGCCGCACTACGTCGAGCTCGAGCTGCAGATCGTTCCCTTCCTGGCGGCGACGCTGTACAAGCTCTTCGGCGTGCACGAGGTGTTCGGACGGCTGATCTCGATCGGCTTCGGCGTCGCGACGATCCCGGTGCTCGCCGCATTCGGCCGCTGGCTGTTCCGGTCGGAGCTCGCCGGCGTCGCCGCAGCGGCTGGGTTCGCGGTGCTGCCCGGGGCGTGGTACTACAGCCACACCTTCATGCCGGACACCGCGATGGTGTTCTTCACGACGTGCGCGCTGTTCGCATGCGCCCGCTGGATCGTCGAGGACGAAGCACGGTCGTGGCGCGGCTGGTGGCCGGCCGCGCTGCTGCTGATGCTGGC
>CALEOJ010000021.1 GCA_937910425.1 uncultured candidate division WPS-2 bacterium | reverse complement strand
GACGTTCTTCACCGGCACGACAGCATGCTGCCGCAGCATGTCACGCGCCTTCGGCTCGAGCGCGTGCAACGCGTCGAGCGCCTCCAGCGTCGCGGGCGGCACTGCGCGGCGTGACCCGTCGATCACCTTGAGCGCCAGCCCGAGCCCGGCATCGAGGATCGCGTCGCAGTGGAACCCTTCCGCACCCGCCTTGGAGACGATCCGTCCGCCGGTCGCGCGCATCAGGTCGGTGTCGAAGCGTCCCGTCCCGGCGACGTACCACGGCTCACTCGCCATCGCCGACGAGACGCGCGCCAGCGCGATCGCGTCCTCGTCGTCGACGCCGTGCAACGTCGCCAGGCGGGCGAACGAGACCGCCGCCTTGCGCAGCGTCGTCGCGTAGACGGGGATGCCGCAGCCATCGACCGCGAGCCGATCGCCCTCGAAGACGTCGTCGCTGACGCGCTCGCACATCGCGATGATCAGCCGCTCGGCCGGGTGCGATGCCTCGAGATAACCGGCGAAGGGCGCGCCGATCGTCTTCGCGAGCGCCAAGATCCCGGCGTGCTTCCCGCTGCAGTTGTTGTGGAGCTGCGTCGGGCGCTCGCCGCGCGCGGCCAGCGCCGCGGCGGCCGGCTCGTACGAAGGCGGATGCGCACCGCAGGCGAGGTCGTCGACGCTCGCCCCGATGCGCTCCAGCATCGACGCGACGACCTCGACGTGGCCCGGTTCGCCGTTGTGCGAGGCGCACATCACGGCCAGCTCGCGCTCGCCGAAGCCGAACCGTTCCAGGACGCCGGCACGTACCGAGGCGGCCGCGATGAACGGCTTCGCCGAGGAGCGCAGGAAGACGGGCGTCTCGATCGTCCCCGCCTTGAGGACGACCTCCCCGTCGACATCCGCGGCGCAGGCGGCAACGTGGTGCACCGACTCGACCCGTGCTCCCCGCCGGACGGCGACAGCCGGTACGCCGGCCAACTCCCAAAACATGACGGGGACGCCGCGTTCGCGTGCGAGCCCGTCCCTCCTCGGCGTGTCAGGAGGCGCACGATCCCGCGTCGCGGAAGCCTCTCACTCGTCCTGCTCTACGGAGGGAGTGCCGTGGATTTCAGCCGCATCGTCCGCAGTGCCGCGCCAAGCCTCGTCATCTCGCTTGCACTCGGCGCCTCGTCGGCCGGCTCGGGGCCGCCGGTCCTCACCGCTCAGGACATTCGCGCTGCGCACCCCGCCGTCGTGCCGCTGGTGCGTGAAGATCCCGAAGACGACGCCGGCGAGAACACCACGCTCGCGTTCACGCCGAACGCGAGTTGCGATGATCGCGGTCCCGGCAAGGAACGCTGGTTCGTGAAGACGTCGCTGCCGGTACCGGCGACGACCCCGGCGCAACTCGCGAACGCGGCGGGTAACGCGTACGACGTGAGCGACTTCATGGTTGCGAAGAACGTGGGCAGCGTCGGGAAGGCGTTCGATGCGGTGCGGATCCCGAACCCGGTCGCAATCGCCTCGGACAAGCGGCACGAGGGCGATCTCGTCGCGGTTACCGGCTACATTCGCTCCATCGGCTGCGAGAACGACGGCGACTTCCACGTCAACATCGCGCCGTCGCGATCGGTGACGTCATGCGCGGTGGTCGAGGTTCCGAATCCGAACAAGCTGCAGAACACCCCGTCCGCACCATTCGTCCGGCAACGCGCCGCGGCGCTTCGCATCGCGCTGGCTCAGATGTACGCCGCAGCGGGACAGAAGCACGCCGCCTATCCGTACGTGACGTTCGCCGGACAACTGTTCTACGACGGCTTTCACTATAGTCCGAGCAAAGGCCCGGGCGGCGGCCGCGGCGCACAACTCAAGCCCGGGACGCCGTGAGCCACCACGCTGTGGGAGATCCACCCGGCGCTCGCAATGAAGGTGGGCCGAGCCGTAGCGTCGAGACGGCCGGCCATCCTCGGCGCCGGCCTGCTGGACGGGTATGAGCCAGGCATGGACGCTCGACCGATCGCTCATAACGCTTCCATTCGCCCGGAGGTCATCGCCGAGTTCCCCGAGCACTGGCCGTCCGGGATCGCCCCGGCGCGCGACGGACGCCTTTTCCTGAGCTTCCCGCGCCTGGACGCGGTGAAGGCGCCGATCAACCTGGGCGAGTTGATCGACGGCCGGCTCGTCCCCTATCCCGACGAGCTCGTCAACGCGATCGATCCCAGCGATGCGAAGCACCGCTTCGTGAACGTGCACGGGATCGCGCTCGAGCCGCGCGGCCGCCTGCTCGCGCTCGATACGGGCGCGAGCTCGCTCGACGGGTGCGATCCGGAAGCGGCGAAGCTGTACGTGATCGACCTCGACCGCAACGCGATCGTCCACGGCATCGGCTTCGCGCACGACGTCTGCCTGACGACCTCGTATTTGAGCGACCTGGTCATCGACTACGCGCGGGGGAAGGCCGGCTACGCCTACATCAGCGACTCCGGCGCGCAGGGCCCCAACGCGATCGTCGTCGTCGACCTCGACTCCGGCAAGTCGTGGCGACGGCTCAGCGGGCACGCCAGCGTGCGCGCACGGCACGTCCCCGGCTTCGGGATCGCCACCGAATCGGGTCCGATTCGCGCGACCGTCGGCATCGACGGCATCACGCTCTCACCCGACGAACGCACGCTGTGGTGGACGCCGCTCGGTTCGTACGATCTCTACTCGATCGACACCGACATCCTGACCGCGCCGCACCCGAGCCCCGAGATGGTCGAGCGCCACGTCGTGCAGCACGACGCCCGCGACTTCGCCAGTGACGGACTCGACTGCGACCGCGAAGGCCGT
Organism: uncultured candidate division WPS-2 bacterium; assembly: GCA_937910425.1. Classification (GTDB taxonomy): domain Bacteria; phylum Vulcanimicrobiota; class Vulcanimicrobiia; order Vulcanimicrobiales; family Vulcanimicrobiaceae; genus Vulcanimicrobium. The sequence goes on along the minus strand of CALEOJ010000021.1, from coordinate 410 downwards.
GTCTACTTCACCGACGTCACGCACGGCACGCTGCAGCGCTTCATCCCCGCGGAGAAACGCTACGAGATGCTGCTGCACGGCAAGGATTACTTCGTCTGGCCCGACACCGTGAAGCTGGGCCCCGAGCGTATCGTCTACATCACCGACAGCCAAGTGAACCGCATGCCGGTTTGGAACGGCGGCGAGGACCTGCGCACCCCGCCGTACCGCCTCTACCGCGCCGCGATCGACGCCGACCCCGCCCAGTTCTGACCGCCGCGAACGCGCGTCAGTGCGGTTTCGCGGGCGAAGACGGTTCGCGATTCTCGCGTGGCGCCGGTGCGGGCTCGGACCTGGGCACCGGCGGCGGCGGCGGCGCGTGGTATGCAGGCTCTGCCGGCGCTCGGTACTCGGGTGCCGGCGCACGATAC